>NZ_JBFAJO010000007.1:1905-185218 GCF_040655255.1 Kitasatospora sp. NPDC050463 | reverse complement strand
TTCGGAAAAACGCAGTGGCGATCCGGCAAGTCAGGACACCAGGCACCACACCGACTCTGCAGTCAACCCCCGAAGGACTTCGAGTGTCGACCACTAAGGGCTGAACCTTGACGCCGTGTTGACGGCGGGAAGGCGGAAGGCGCGGGCGGCGCTACGCTCCCTCCATGACCGATGACACCGCTGTGGTGCCGGCGCCACGGGGGTACGCCGAGCCACTGATTCCGGCGGCATACGGCACCGACGGAACGGGTTGGACCAAAGTCAACGCGTCCCCCGAGTGGTGGCGATGGGCCGCCACCTCCCCTAGATGGCCGGAGCTGGCCGAACGTTTCGCCCAGGCCGGGGAGGAAGGCATCAACCCCCGGCTGTGCCGGGCTGTCGGTGCGTCGACGAAGAGGCCCTGCAAGTTCAACATCAGCACGGAGCCCTGCCCCCACCACGGTGAAGGCCATGAAGCCAACCGGTGCGGCGCCAGAACGAAGAAGGGCACCGGCTGCCAGTGGAACCTCGTGGTCAACGGCGAGTGCCCCAACCACCCACACACATGGGAACGGATCGAACGGGCTCGCCGTGCGGAAGAGGAAGCCGCCCAGCGAGCGCGCGACGCCGCGGTGAAGGCCGCCGAGGAGCGGCGACGCGCGGAAGAGGTCGCTGCCCTCGAAGGGGAGTGTCCTTACTGTCACGCCGAGGCGGGGGAGCAGTGCCAGCGGCGGGACCGGAGCGCGGCCGGCTCCGTCCACACACCGCGGCGGCGTCTGGGCCTGCATGCACAGGTTGCGGCCGTAACGGCCTGTGAGTCCTGCGGCGCGATGGAGGGAAGTCTCTGCAGGACTTCCAGCGGCAAGTCCGCCCTCGACCCGCATGCCGCCCGTCGGCGCGACCGGTAGCCGGTGCTTGACCCCGAACCGGTCGGCTAGCAGTACCGGAGGGGCGACACCGGACAGATGCGCGGCGGAGGGAAGCTGTCTACGTGTCTAGGGTCCTGCGCGTCGCGTAGTGGGCGCCGGTTCAGTGGCTTCGCTCTGTCGTGATGGGCGGTCGTGAAAGGGAGGGCGGCCTATCACTTGGCATGCCATGCTCAACTACTCCTCAAGTTTCGCCCACAATCGACCGTCGAACTCCTAGGGTCCTATGTGTCCGACCCAATCGGGGTCGGTACTGGGAGGGGAATCCGATGATGAAGAAGGCTGTCGCCGGCGTGTTCGCCGGTGTCCTCCTGGCAGGGGTCTTGGGGGCGGCCCCGGCGTTTGCGGCGGATGTGAAGCCGGCGCCGACCAGCGACTTCTGCGAGCAGGTGACGAACCGCTACTACGAGCAGATCGGCTGGGACTGGAACTCTTACGACAGCGGCACCATCTCCAACAGCTCCGGTGCCTCGATCAGCCGGGCGATCTCGCGGACCAAGAGCGCCAGCCTGAGCGCGACCGCCAGCGCCGAGATCCAGGTCAGCGCCGACGTGTTCGTCGCCGAGGTCCAGGCCAAGCTGGGCTTGTCCGTCACCGCCTCCGTGACGCTTTCGGCCACCGAGACCTTCACGGTGAACGTGCCGGCGTGGACGACCGTCAGCTACCGCGACGGCATCATCCAGCGCCGTTTCAGCGTCCGCGTCGTCCACACCTACAGCAACTGCCAGACCAGCACCACGTGGGCCACCGCCAGCGCGCCGGAGCGCTTCTCCGAGGTCCGCAACGCCTGACCGCCCCGACGTGGTGCCCGGCAGGCCGGGCACCACGTCGCCACCGCACCGCCACCGCACCCATTCGCCACGGGGGAGACCGATGAACCACCGCACCGCACCGGCCCTGCTCGCCACCCTGTCCGCCCTGGTGACCCTGGCGGCCTGCACCACCGACAAGCCCACCCACGAAGCGGCGTCCCCCACCCGGGCCGTCGCGTGCACCGCCGAGTACCACGCCCCGGACGGCGAACTCCTGCGCCCCGAGAACGTCTGGCCCACGGCCCCCTACAGCCGCTCCGAGGCCTCCGTGACCCTGTCCGCGAGCTGCCCCGCGGCGCCCGCGGCACCCTCCACCTCGTGCGACCCGGCGGAATTCCCGTGGAGCGCCACCGACGAGCTCCACGCCGCCCGGCTGCGCGCGGCGGGCGTCGACACCTGGATCAAGTCGACCATCACCGGAGGCGGCGCAGGCCAGGGCCTGACCCAACAGGTACTCAAGCTCCGCCCCACCGAAGCGCCCGCTGCCCTGGCCCGCTTCCGTGACCACCTGACTCAGTGCGGTGCCACCAGCGTCGTCACGACCGACGGGCACCCCCAGACTCTTCTGGTCGAGGACGGGGCGGCCCAGCCCAAGCTCCTCGTGGACCTCGCCGACGACCGGATCAACGCCCTCACCCCGGCCGGGGACGGATGGACCACGCAGCAACTGCTGCGGGCCGCCCAACACTGACCCTCGCTGAAGGGAGTCCCGACAGGCCGACACCTGTCGCCGCGTGCGCGCGCCGCCTCAGCTGCGGCCGCCATTACCTCCCCTGGCGGGCCCGCCGCCGGGCGCCGCCGGTGCGAGCAGGCCCTGGCCCACCGCAGCCTCTCGCTGCCCGCCTCCGCCGAGCCCACCCTCGAGCCACTGCCTGTCCGTGCGTAGAGGGCGGGACCGACCTACCTCTTGGCGCTCTTCTCAGCGATCCGGTCGTCCAGATAGACGACAGCGGTGGGCTCATCGGAGCCGACCGACGGCACCAGACGCTCCATTGCCTCGGCGATCGCCGCGCCGACACGGCGGCCGATGGACGAGTCCAGCTCAATCCACGGGGTGAGCGAGGTGGTGTCCTGCGCCTCACGGCACCACCTCAGCACCGCGGCCAGCGACGTACCGGCCAGCGGCACTGTGACCATGCCGTCCTCCTCCGAGGTGATCTCGACCTCAGCAGGAGGGTAAAACGCGCTGCCGGGCCCGGACTTCGTCTCCACGGGGACGTTCTTCTCCAAATAGAGCCAGGTGTTGCGGTGGCAACTGCGACTGCTGCCAGTAGTTGTCACTGTCACTGCCAGCTGACCTGGCCTGGCGCCAACTTGAGGCGGTAGGAAGAGACTCGGACTGCCGAGTCTTGTTGTCACCTACGTGCTGCGGTGGTGCTGCTTGTACGCCGTCGGTATCGCTAACAGAAGCGTTGGCACCGGGCGTCAGCCCGATCCCCGTCGAGGAGCACCGCGGCACCGGCCCGACCCGGAGCTACTGACCGTTGTGGCCAGGGAGTGACGGTGTATCGGCCACACGTGCCGGCCGTCCGCCAGCTGCTGCTGGCGGACGGCCGTTATTGCTCGGTGTGATCCGTGGTCCTCACCAACGGCGACTCTGACAGGCTCAGCAGCACCAGGGGGCGGCGAGCCGAGCGGCGGCCGTCGCTCCCGATGGTGCCCGGCGGTCCCACCGGGCTTCAGCCGGATGTCTCAGGACGCCGCGGTGTCTTCGTAGAGCGTCTCCCAGCGGAGGTTGGCGCCGTCACGGCCGGCCCAGGACACGGTGCGCCGTGCGGCGTCGCGCAGTTCTGCGGGCCAGGTCGGGTCCGTGAGCAGTTTGTGCAGTTCGGCGGAGATGTCCGTCACCGTCTGGCCCGCGACTTCCAGGAGGTGTCGGGTGAGTTGGTGGTCGCGGGGTCCGTACTCGATGAGCAGGTCGTACAGCCGGGAGCGTTCGCCGACGAGGAGGCGCAGGTAGGGGCGCCACCGACGCGCTGGAGAACGACGTGATCATCTACATGAAGCAGGGCCAGTCGCCCGCCGTCGCCCGGCACGTCACCGACCCGGCGATCGCCGGCTACTTCGAGCACGAGGGCCACCGCACGGTCATCTCCCAGCGCGCTCTCCAGGCGCACAGCGACCCGTGGCTCGGCCACACCACCCTGCGCGGGCGCGGCCAGCTGGTGGCCGAGGTCTCCCCCTACACCACCGACCTCGACTGGACGGACCTCAACGAGCTGGACGAGCTGCTCGCCGTCACCGAGTACCTCGGCCGCGCCACCGCCACCATGCACGCGGCCGCCGACGAGTCCTCCAGCGGCCACACCCTGGTGCCGTTCTCCACCGAGCACGCCATCGACGCCGCGATCTCCCACGACGAGGCCGGCTTCACCGCGATGCTGGTCGACTTCGCCCACGCGTACGGCGCCCGGGCCCGCCAGGACCACCAGCTCTTCGTCGACCTGTACCGCAACGGCCGCATCCCCGGCCGGTAGGCCCTACGGGGTCAGGGCCGCCAGCCGCGCCCCGGCGGCGGCCCCGACCTCCGGCACCTCCATCGGGTCGTCCCGCAGGTACGCCAGCCGCGCCCGGACGTCCGGCCCGTCCGGCGCGTGCGCGATCCCCAGCATCCGGGCGTCGTCCTCGCAGTCCCAGAGGCACTCCACGTACACCGCGTCCAGGCCCGTCGGGTCGATGGCGGCCAGTGCCTCCAGATAGCCGGCGCGCTCGGACGAGTGCGGCGTCCACAGCCAGAACCGCCGCAGCAGCGAGACCGCGTCCCTGGCCGCCGGCCCGAACCGCGCCAGCTGGCGCGCCGTGTCCAGCGGCCCACACCACCGCCGCTCCACCCAGTCCCGTTCCAGCGCGGCGACGAGCACGGGAACGTCCTCGACCTCCCCGTGCTCGGCCGGCCCCGGATGCCGACCGCCGGCGGCCACGGACTCCAGCGCGGTCCGCCCGTACTCCCCCTCGCGCACATGCGCCCGCAGCGCCTCCCGGGCCTCGGCCGAGCCACCCAGCGCCAGCAGTTCCAGCACCCCGGTGGCCCGCTCACAGGTGTCCTCGTCCACGGCCAGCAGGTCCGCCAGCGGCCCGATCGGCAGGCCGGCGTCCCTGACCAGCCGCGCCAGGTACAGCCCCCGCCGGTCGGCCGGGTCCCACCGCCAGTCCCACCGCACGCACCCCCGCACCAGCTCGGCGACCGCCGTCGGATCCTCCAGCGCCATCCGCGCCCCGAGCCCCCGCCCCCGCTGCACCAGCCCGAACAGCGTCGCCGCCGGCGCGTACCGCCCGTCACTCATCGCCATGGGCCCATCCTCCCCCGTCGGGGAGGGCCGCCCGCACGGGTCAGCCGTGCCCCCGGTCTGACGACGCCTCCGCGGGCGGCCGGGGAGGGGCCCCACGGATGCCCGTACGGGACCGCCTCAGGCCGCCTGCTCGTCCAGCTCCGCCAGGAACTCCAGGGCGACCGCCCACGCCCGGTCCGCCGCCTCGGCGTCGTAGTCGGGCAGCTCCGGGTCGGTGAAGACGTGTCCCGCGCCCCGGTAGCGGTGCACCTCGACGTCGGCGCCGGCCTTGCGCATGCCCAGGTACCAGGCGTTCAGCCAGTCCTCGGGCTCGAACGGGTCCGGCTCGGCGATGTGCAGCTGGACCGGGATCGAGGTGGCGGCGTCCTCGCGGATGTCGGAGGTGCCGTGCAGGAGGAGCAGGCCGAGCGCCTTCTCGTCGGCGAGCGCCAGGTTCTGGGCGAGCGAGCCGCCGAGCGAGAAGCCGGCGTAGACGAGCGCGGCTCCCGAGCCCAGCAGCGGGGCGGCGGCGCCGACGGCCCGGCGCAGCAGTTCGTCGCTGCCGAGCTCCTCCTTGTACGCCGTGGCCTCCTCGACGTCGTCGAAGGTCCTCCCGTCGAACAGGTCCGGGGTGTGCACGGTGTGCCCGGCGGCGCGCAGCCGGTCGGCGGCGGCGTGGACGGCGGGGCGCAGGCCGTAGACGGAGTGGAGGAGCAGGATCTGGGCCACGGTCGAACTTCCTTGCAGGGTGGGCAGGGGCTCCCCCATCATCGCGCATGGCCGCCGGGTGGCGTCCTGCCCGCGCCCCGGTGGCGGGACGTCACGCGCCGGTGAATCGGCGACAAACAGTCAGTTCAACATATGGAACAGGTCGTTACCGACCGGTAGCCTGTCGGCCGTGACTGACCTTGTCGATGACATGACCGCTGCCCGCCCGCACCGTCGTCAGGTGCTGAAGGCCACCGCGATCGCGGCCGGCGCCGCCGCCCTGCCGCTCGCGTTCGGCTCCGCGGCCTCGGCCGCGACCGCCCCCCAGTTCCTCCACGGCGTCGCCTCCGGCGACCCGCTCCCCGACGGCGTCCTGCTCTGGACCAGGGTCACCCCGACCCCCGAGGCCGTCCCCGGCTCCGCCACGGGCCCCGACACCGAGGTCCGCTGGGAGCTCGCCACCGACAAGGGCTTCACCCGGATCGCGGCGAGCGGCACGGTGACGGCCACCGCCGCCGCCGACCACACCGTCAAGGCCGACGTCCGCGGCCTGACCCCGGACACCCTCTACTGGTACCGCTTCACCGCGGGCGGCACCGTCTCCCCGGTCGGCCGCACCCACACCACCCCGGCCACCGACGCCGCCCTCGCCCGCCTGCGCCTCGGCGTCGCGTCCTGCGCCAACTGGGAGGCCGGCTACTTCTCCGCCTACCGCCACCTCGCCGCCCGCGGCGACCTGGACGCCTTCCTCTTCCTCGGCGACTACATCTACGAGTACAAGACCGGCGAGTTCTGCGCCCGCGGCACGGTCGTGCGCCCGCACGCCCCCGCCCACGAGATCCTCTCCCTCGCCGACTACCGCACCCGGCACGGCCGCTACAAGACCGACGAGGACCTCCAGGCGCTGCACGCGCAGGTCCCGACCATCGCGATCTGGGACGACCACGAGTTCGCCAACGACGCCTGGTCCGGCGGCGCCGAGAACCACACCCCCGGTACCGAGGGCGAATGGGCCGGCCGGATGGCCGCCGCCAAGCAGGCCTACTTCGAGTGGATGCCGGTCCGCCCCTCGATCGCCGGCACGACCTACCGCCGCCTGCGCTACGGCAAGCTGGCCGACCTCCACCTGATGGACCAGCGCTCGTTCCGCTCGGAGCAGGTGAAGGTCGGCAACGGCGACGTCGACTCGGCCGACCGCAGCCTCACCGGCCGCGCCCAGATGGACTGGCTGAAGGCCGGGCTCACCGCCTCCGACACCACCTGGCGGCTGATCGGCAACGAGGTGATGATCTCCCCGGTCGCCTTCTTCTCGCTGCCCGACTACCTGCTGCGCCCGCTGGCCAAGCTGCTCGGCCTGCCCGGCGAGGGCCTCGCGATCAACACCGACCAGTGGGACGGCTACACCCACGACCGCCGCGAGCTGCTCGGCCACCTCACGTCGAACGGCATCACCAACACCGTCTTCCTGACCGGCGACATCCACTCCGCCTGGGCGTCGGACGTCCCGCACGAGGCCGCCACCTACCCGCTCTCCGGCAGCGCGGCCACCGAGTTCGTGGTCACCTCGGTGACGTCGGACAACATCGACGACGTCCTCAAGGTCGCCCCGCAGACCCTCTCGCTGGTGGCGGCCGCCGCGATCAAGTCGGCCAACCCGCACGTCAAGTGGGTCGACCTGGACTCGCACGGCTACGGCGTCCTGGACATCACCCCGGACCGGACGCAGATGGACTACTACGTGCTGTCCGACCGCACCCGCAAGGACGCCACCACCACGTGGACGCGCTCCTACCGCACCAGGTCCGGCACGCAGCAGATCGAGCGGGTCTACTCCCCCGTCAAGTGACCGCCCCTGAGGGGTGCGCCGCCCGGCGCACCCCTCAGGACACCACGTCCTTGCGGGCGAAGCCGCGGAACGCCAGCGCCAGCAGCACCACCGCGTAGGAGAGCGACAGCGAGACGCCCTGCACCATGCCGCCCCACTCCAACTGCGGCTGCAGGGCGTCCGCCCACGCGTACTGCCAGTGCGCGGGCAGCCATTCGCGCAGGTCGCCGAGGGCGGTGACGGCGTCCAGCACCCCGGTGACGATCGAGGCGAACACCGCTCCGCCGACCGCGCCCAGCGGCGCGTCGGTGGCGGTGGAGAGCCAGAACGCCAGCGCCGCGACCACGACCTCGCTCAGGAAGACGAACGCGACCGCGAGCGCCAGCCGCGGCAGCGCCTCCCCCGCCGACAGGCTCGCCCCCGCGGGCAGCTTGAGGTCCCCCCAGCCGTACGCGGCGGTGCCGACCAGCAGGCCGATCGCCGGCAGCAGCACCACGGCCGCCGCCGAGAAGGCCAGCCCCACCGCGAACTTGCGGGCCAGCAACCGGGCCCGGGGCACCGGCGCGGCCAGCAGGTAGCGCAGCGAGGACCAGCTGGCCTCCGAGGCCACGGTGTCCCCGCAGAACAGCGCGACCGGGATCACCAGCAGGAAGCCGGTGCCCATGAAGAGCAGGGTGGTCGCGAAGTTCGGGCCGGAGGCGGTGGCCAGCTCGATGAAGCTGGTCCGGTCGGCCCGGCCCGGCGTGCCACCGATCTGGAACGCCGCCAGGATGACGAAGGGCATCGCGGCCAGCACCCCGCCGATCACCAGGGTGCGCCGGCGCCGCAGCTGGCGCATGGCCTCGACCCGCAGCGGCAGCGTCCGGCCGGCCCGGTACCCGGACGCGTGGTCCGGTGACACAACGGCGCTCACGCCGTACCTCCGATCAGCGACAGGAACGCGTCCTCCAGCCGGCGGTGCGGCCCGGCCCGCTCCACCGGCACTCCCAGGCGCACCAGCTCGGCCAGCAACTGGCTGGCCGCCATGCCGTCCAGCCGCACGAGCAGCCCGCCCTCCACCGGCTCCGCCGAGCCGACGCCCGCCAGCGCGGCCACCTTGTCGGCGGCCGCCGCCAGCTCGTTGGACCCGAACGAGGCGGGCGTGCCGATCAGCAGCTGCTCGCCCGCGCCGACGATCTCGGCGACGGCGCCGGCGGTGACCAGCCGGCCGCGGTCCATCACCACCAGGTCGGTGCAGCTCTGCTCCACCTCCGCCAGCAGGTGGCTGGAGACGATGACGGTCCGCCCGGCGGCGGCGTAGCGCACCATCACCTCGCGCATCTCGCGGATCTGCGGCGGGTCGAGCCCGTTGGTCGGCTCGTCCAGGATCAGCAGGTCCGGGAGGCCGAGCATGGCCTGGGCGATGGCCAGGCGCTGCCGCATGCCCTGCGAGTAGGTGCGAACCGCCCGGTCCAGTGCCTCGCCGAGCCCGGCGATGGCGAGCGCCTCCGCCAGGTGCGCGTCCGCCTCCGGTCGGCCGGTGGCCTGCCAGTACAGCCGCAGGTTGGCCCGGCCGCTGAGGTGCGGCAGGAATCCGGCGCCCTCGACGAAGGCGCCGACCCGGGAGAGCACCGGCGCGCCGGGCCGCACCAGGTGGCCGAAGATCCTGATCTCCCCGGCGTCGGGCCGGATCAGGCCCATCAGCATCCGCAGCGTGGTGGTCTTGCCGGCGCCGTTGGGCCCGAGCAGTCCGAGCACCTGGCCCTGCTCCACCCGGAAGCCCACGTCCCGGACGGCGTACCGGTCGGTGGCGCCCTTGTAACGCTTGCCGAGGCCGGTGATCTGCAGCGGCACGCCCGCCAGCGCCGGGTCGTAGGCCGGCCCGCCGGCGGTCCGCCCGCGCCGGCGCAGGCGCGGCACCAGCAGCAGGGCGGCCGCCACCGCGACGGCGACCAGCGGCAGCACCCAGGTCCGGGCGGGCAGCGGCGCGGCCTCGGTGACCAGCTCGTCGACGGTCGGCACGGTGAGCGGACCGGCCAGGGCCGCCCGGTAGGTAGCCGGTTCGGGCGGCGAGGCGTACGCCAGGTCGGTCGAGGCGAGCACCAGCCGCAGCCGGTGCCCGGTGGCGAAGGTGTGGTCCACGGCGGGCAGCGCCACCGTGACGGTCCGGCCGCCGGGCGCGTCCGCGCCGGTCACCCGGAGCGGTGCGGACAGCTGCTGCGGCAGGCTCTGCTTGCCGTCCGGAGCGACGTCGTACAGCTTGGCGAAGAGCACCGCGTCCGGCCGGTCGGCCCGGACGGTCACCGCGACCGTCGGCTGCCCGGTCAGGTGCAGCTGCCGGTCCAGCGGCGCGGAGTCGAACCCGGCGTGCTGACCGGGGAAGTCGAGCGAGAGCCCGCCGCCGAGCGCGGCGGCCTGGCTGAGCGCGCCGACGCCGGGCAGCGCGGAGATGTTGGGCGGGGCGCCGCCGGGCGGGTTGGCGAAGGTCTGCTCGGCGCCGGCCGTTCCGCCGGTCAGCTCCAGCTGCCGCGAGCCGGTGCCCTCCAGGCCCGGGTAGGCGTCGGCGGAGGCGCCGCGCAGCACGGCCTGGAATCCGGTGGAGTCGACCCCGCCGGTGCGGGTGACCCGGAACGCCGGGCCGGTGTCGCCGGCCGGGCCCTGCCCCTTCGAGCCCTGCTTCAGGTAGGTGTCGAACCAGGCTCCGACCCGGTCGTCCACCCGGGCGCTGGTGTCGGTACCGCCGTCGTGGCCGCCCGCGAACCAGTCCACCGCGACCGGCGCGCCGTTGGCCGCGACCGCCCGGGCGATCGCGTCGCCCTGGTCGAGCGGGAACAGCGAGTCCTGCTGCCCCTGGACGACCAGGGTGGGCGCCTTGAGCCGCCCGGCCACCGAGGACGGGCTGGAGCGCTCCAGCAGCGCCACGGCCTCCGGATCGGCGTGCCCGGCGGTCGCGACCCGGTCGTACATCCGGCAGAGCTCGTCCAGGAAGCGCCCGCAGCCGACCGCGGCGTCCGCCGCCTCGCCCGGGGTCCGCTGCGGGCCGGTGCCGCCGCGCGGCGCCTCGCCCGAGGGGCCGAGGTCGCCCGCCGATCCGGTGGTGAAGAAGATGCCGGCCCAGAGCTTCTTGAACACGCCGTCCGCCGCGCCCGAGCCCTGCACGCCCTGGGGGAACAGCGCGTCGGCCAGGTTCCACCAGGTGATCTGGCTGGCCACGGCGTCGATCCGGGTGTCGTAGGCGGAGCCGAGCAGCGCCACCGCCCCGCCGTACGAGGCGCCGGTGATGCCGACCCGCGGGTCGCCCGGGCCGTCCAGCCGCACCTCGGGCCGCTGGGCCAGCCAGTCGACCAGGTGCCGGACGTCCTCGACCTCGCGGTCGGGCGCGTTGAGACCGATCCGGCCGCCGGAGTGGCCGAAGCCGCGCGCCGACCAGGTCAGCACCGCATAGCCCTGCCGGGCCAGCTGCCGGGCGCGCTCGCGCTCGCCCTCCTTGGAGCCCCCGAAGCCGTGGGCGAGCAGGACCGCCGGGCGGGGGCCCGTACCGGTGGTGAAGAACGAGGTGTCCAGCTGGACCGGGGCGTCACTGCCGGGCGTCTCCGGCATGCTGAGGAAACGATCCTCCTGACGGACCGCCTCGCCCCCGCCCGCCGTCACGGCCACCGCCGTACCGACTCCGGCCACGGCCACCAGGGCCACCGCACCGGCCAGCACTCTCCGTCCGGCTGCCGCCTTGCGGCCGCGCCACCGGCGCCACGCCCCACCGAGCTCCATGGTCGGTGATCGTATCCGGCGCGCCGGTAGGCGTCCGATAAAGCCGCCCGGGCCGGAGCGCGTCGATTCCCCCGACCGCGCCCGGGCACCGGGCGCACGTACCGCCCCACCGCCGTCCGCGCCCAGCTGGTCGCCCAGCTACGCGACGAGCCCCGGGGGCGCTCCCCCGGCCGCGCACGAAGGAGCGCCGGCTCCTCTAGAGCAGCACCCGGGTCATGGTCCGGTGCGGGATCCCGGCGTCGTCGTAGACGGGCCCCTCGGCCGTGTAGCCGAGCCGCTCGTAGAAGCCCAGCGCCTGCACCTGCGCGTGCAGCTCGACCTCGCGGGCGCCCCGCTCGCGTCCGGCCGCCTCCACCGCGCGGACCAGCTCGACGCCCAGCCCGGTGCCGCGCGCCGCCTTCACCACCGCGAGCCGGCCGAGCAGCACGCGGCCGGCCGTCCCGCCGGTGAGGGCGAGCGCCTGCGGGCCGTGGATCAGCCGGGCGGTGCCGAGCGGCTCGCCCTGCGGACCGACCGCGAGCAGGTGCTCGGAGGTCGCGTCGAGCTCGTCGTACTCCAGTTCCTCGGGCACGCCCTGCTCGGCGATGAACACCTCGTGCCGGACGCCCCGCACCAGCGCCAGGTCGTCCTCGCCCCCGGCCACCCGGATCCGCACCGCGAACGAGCTCATGTCAGCTCTCTGCCGCGATGACGTCCAGGGCCTTGCGCAGGTCCTCCGGGTACTCGCTGGAGAACTGCACCCACTCGCCGTCGGACGGGTGCTCGAAGGCGAGCGAGACCGCGTGCAGCCACTGCCGGGTCAGCCCGAGCCGCTTGGCCAGCGTCGGGTCCGCGCCGTAGGTGAGGTCGCCCACGCAGGGGTGGCGCAGCGCCGACATGTGCACCCGGATCTGGTGGGTGCGGCCGGTCTCCAGCTTGATGTCGAGCAGCGAGGCGGCCCGGTACGCCTCGATCAGGTCGTAGTGGGTGACGGACGGCTTGCCCTCGCGGGTGACCGCCCACTTCCAGTCCGAGCTGGGGTGGCGCCCGATCGGCGCGTCCACGGTGCCGCTCATCGGGTCCGGGTGGCCCTGCACCAGCGTGTGGTACTTCTTCTCGGTCACCCGGTCGTGGAACTGCCGCTTGAGGTCGGTGTAGGCACGCTCGGACTTGGCGACCACCATCAGCCCGGAGGTGCCGACGTCGAGCCGGTGCACGACGCCCTGGCGCTCGGCGGCGCCCGAGGTGGAGATCCGGTAGCCGGCGGCGGCCAGGCCGCCGATCACGGTCGGGCCGGTCCAGCCGGGGCTGGGGTGGGCGGCGACGCCGACCGGCTTGTCGACGAGCACGATGTCCTCGTCGTCGTGGACGATGCGCATGCCCTCGACATGCTCGGCGACGATCCGCACGGGCGCGGCGGGGGCCGGGATCTCGACCTCCAGCCAGGAGCCGGCGGTGACCCGGTCCGACTTTCCGGCCAGGGCGCCGTCGAGCGTCACCTTGCCGTCGGCGGCCAACTCGGCGGCCTTCGTCCGGGAGAAGCCGAACATCCGGGCGAGGGCGGCGTCGAGACGCTCGCCCTCCAGGCCGTCGGGTACGGGGAGGCTGCGGATCTGCGCTGCGGTACTCACCCGTACGAGTATGCCGGACGCGGGACCCGCCCCTTACGCGGTCGGGCCGGGCCGGTCCCCGTCGGCGTCGCCCGCACCGGTCTCGCCCTTGCCGCTCCCGCCCTTGCCGGCCGGCTGGTGGACGGTGCCGTCCGGGTTGCTGCCGCGGAAGGAGAGCAGCACCACCAGGATGCCGCCGCAGACGATCGCCGAGTCGGCGAGGTTGAAGACCGCGAAGTGCTGGACGGAGATGAAGTCCACCACGTGGCCGCGGAACGCGCTCGGCGAGCGGAACAGCCGGTCGGTGAGGTTGCCCAGCGCCCCGCCGAGCAGCAGCCCGAGCGCGATCGCCCACGGGAGGCTGTACAGCCGGCGGGCGATTCGCCAGATGACCACGATGACGGACGCGGCGATCACCGTGAAGACGATGGTCAGCGCCTGCCCCATGCCGAAGGCGGCTCCGGAGTTGCGGATCACCTGGAAGGTCACCACGTCGCCGATCACCTTGATCGCCGCGTGGTTCTCCAGCCGGGCGACCACCAGCAGCTTGGTCCCCAGGTCGATCAGGAACGCGACCAGCGCGACGCCCAGCAGGACGCCGATCCGCCGGCGTCCCGTCGGCGCCTCGCGCTCCGCCGGAGCGGTCACCTCACCGGGCTCGGCCACGGCCTCCTCCACGGCGTCGGCGGGGGTCGGGACGGACTCGTCCCGCGTCTGGGGGGAACCTTGCGTACTGATGATCCGCTCCGCTGCCGATGAGGGTCCCCCGGAGCCGAAGGGCGGGGGAGAGTGGGCCGGTGGTCGCCGACCTCGACGAGTCAGGCGACGTTACGGGGTCGAGCGTACGGCAAGCCCGACCCCCCGCGTCGCCCCGGTCAGCGGCGTTCCTGCTTGGCCTTGCACTGGACGCAGAGCGTCGCCCGGGGGAAGGCCTGCATCCGGGCCTTGCCGATGGCCTGGCCGCAGGACTCGCACGTTCCGAAGCCGACACCCTCCAGCCGGGCCAGCGCACGCTCGACCTGGGCGAGGCTGTCCCTGGCGTTGTTGGCCAGTGCCAGCTCACTCTCCCGCGAGATGTTCTTCGTACCGGCGTCCACCTGGTCGTCGCCGGCTCCGTCGTTGGAGTCACGCATCAGCCCGGTGATCGCGGCCTCGGCGGCCTCGATCTCGTTCTGCAGCCGGTCCAACTCGGTGATCAGCTCGGCGTGCAGCTCGTGCACCTCCTCCGAGGTCCACGGGTCCTCGCCCGGGCGGACCGGCAGCTCGGCCGGGTCCACCGATTCGGCGCCACCGCTGCGGACCGCGGCCGGGGCCGGGGCGCGGGTGCGGCCGGGGGCCACGAGCGCGGAATCGTTGCTGGTCTTGTGCCGTGCGGTAGTGGTCACGGTCCCCTCCCCTGGTTCGCCTGCCACGGCCTTGCGAGCCCGCTTGGTGACGGTACCCGCGCCGGTTGCCTCATCAGCCATGGCTTCGACCCCATCTACGAACGAATCGAGCCGCCGGTTCCCGGCGGCTTCCAGTGCCGGAACGATAATCCCCATCAAAACCGGTCACAACCTGACATACCGACGCCTCGCCATGATCCCACCCAGGCAGCCGTCACAGCCGCCCCGCCCCGCGCGCTGACCAGAGTTGTGCCCAGAACACCCCCGCCTAACCGCCACCGCGCGCCCCGGCGGCGCCGGACAAACCGACTTGCGACTGCCGATAGACTGAGCCGGCAAGGCGCAGATGGGACGAGTACCGACGTACGCAGCCACCAGCGACCCGGGGACGGTGCGAGCCCGGGGGTGTGCACGGCGGGAAGATCACCCCGGAGCCGCCGGAAGAACGGCCGCTGGGCGGGTCCCAGCAGCCCGGTAGACCCGGCAGCAAGCCCAAAACAAGAGGGTCGCAGCAGCATCGCGGCCAAGGAGGGTGGTACCGCGGGGCGGCATGCCGTCTCGTCCCTCCGTCGGATCCAGCCCATATCCGCCGGAGGTTGACAGCCGCGATGACCACCTACAACTCCGTCCCCGCGCAGGTGGATCTGCCTGCCCTCGAACACCGGATCCTGTCCTTCTGGCAGGACGGCAAGGTCTTCCAGCGCAGCCTGGAGCAGTCCGAGGGCCGCCCCGAGTGGGTGTTCTACGAGGGCCCGCCGACCGCCAACGGCATGCCGGGCGCCCACCACATCGAGGCCCGCGTCTTCAAGGACGTCTTCCCGCGCTACCGGACGATGAAGGGCTACCACGTCGCCCGCAAGGCCGGCTGGGACTGCCACGGCCTCCCGGTCGAACTGGCCGTCGAGAAGGAGCTGGGCTTCGCCGGCAAGCAGGACATCGAGGCGTACGGCATCGCCGAGTTCAACGCCAAGTGCCGCGAGTCGGTGACCCGCCACACCGACGCCTTCACCGAGCTGACCACGCGGATGGGCTACTGGGTCGACCTCGACGACGCCTACCGCACGATGGACCCGTCCTACGTCCAGTCGGTCTGGTGGTCGCTCAAGCAGATCTTCGACAAGGGCCTGCTGGTCCAGGACCACCGGGTCGCCCCCTGGTGCCCGCGCTGCGGCACCGGCCTGTCCGACCACGAGCTGGCCCAGGGCTACGAGACCGTCGTCGACCCGTCGGTGTTCGTCCGCTTCCCGCTCACCTCGGGCCCGCTGGCCGGCGAGGCCGCGCTGCTGGTCTGGACGACCACCCCGTGGACCCTGGTCTCCAACACCGCCGCCGCCGTCCACCCCGAGGTCACCTACGTGGTGGCCACCGACGGCACCGAGCGGCTGGTCGTCGCGGAGCCGCTGCTGGCCAAGGCGCTCGGCGAAGGCTGGGAGGCCACCGGCGAGTCCTTCACCGGCGCCGAGATGGAGCGCTGGACGTACCGGCGCCCCTTCGACCTGGTCGAGATCGAGAACGCGCACTACGTCCTCAACGCCGACTACGTCACCACCGAGGACGGCACCGGCATCGTCCACCAGTCCCCCGCCTTCGGCGCGGACGACCTCGCGACCTGCCGCCGCTACGGCCTGCCGGTGGTCAACCCGGTGCTCGCCGACGGCACCTTCGCACCCGAGGTCCCCCTGGTCGGCGGCCAGTTCTTCAAGAAGGCGGACGAGGCCCTGGTCGCGGACCTCAAGGAGCGCGGCCTGCTCTTCCGCCACCTGCCGTACGAGCACAGCTACCCGCACTGCTGGCGCTGCCACACCGCGCTGCTCTACTACGCGCAGCCGTCCTGGTACATCCGGACCACCGCCGTCAAGGACGCGCTGATCCGTGAGAACGAGGCCACCAACTGGTACCCGGAGAACGTCAAGCACGGCCGCTTCGGCGACTGGCTGAACAACAACATCGACTGGGCGCTGAGCCGTAACCGCTACTGGGGCACCCCGCTGCCGATCTGGCGCTGCGAGGAGGGCCACCTCACCTGCGTCGGCTCGCTGGCCGAGCTCTCCGAGCTGACCGGCACCGACCAGAGCGGCCTCGACCCGCACCGCCCGTACATCGACGACGTCACCTTCGCGTGCCGCGAGTGCTCCGGCACCGCCACCCGGGTGCCCGAGGTGATCGACGCCTGGTACGACTCCGGCTCGATGCCCTTCGCCCAGTACGGCTACCCGTACGAGAACAAGGAGCTGTTCGAGAAGCGCTACCCGGCGCAGTTCATCTCCGAGGCGATCGACCAGACCCGTGGCTGGTTCTACACGCTGATGGCCGTCGGCACGCTGGTGTTCGACCGGAGCAGCTACGAGAACGTCGTCTGCCTGGGCCACATCCTGGCCGAGGACGGCCGCAAGATGTCCAAGCACCTGGGCAACATCCTGCAGCCGATCCCGCTCATGGACCAGCACGGCGCGGACGCGGTGCGCTGGTTCATGGCGGCCGGCGGCTCGCCCTGGTCGGCCCGCCGGGTCGGCCACGGCACCATCCAGGAGGTGGTCCGCAAGACCCTCCTCACCTACTGGAACACCGTCGCCTTCCAGGCCCTGTACGCCCGCACCTGCGGCTGGGCGCCCTCCGTGAGCGACCCGGCCCCGGCGGCGCGCCCGCAGCTGGACCGCTGGGTGCTCTCCGAGCTGAACACCCTGGTCCGCGAGGTCGACGCGGCCTTCGAGGCCTACGACACCCAGCGCGCCGGCAAGCTGCTCTCCGGCTTCGTCGACGACCTCTCCAACTGGTACGTCCGCCGCGGCCGCCGCCGCTTCTGGCAGGGCGACGCCGCCGCGCTCGCCACCCTGCACGAGGCGCTGGAGACGGTCACCCGGCTGATGGCCCCGCTCACCCCGTTCATCACCGAGCAGGTCTGGCAGGACCTCGTCGTCCCGGTCGCCCCGGACGCCCCGGCCTCGGTCCACCTGGCCACCTGGCCGGAGGCGGACGAGGCGCTGATCGACGCGGACCTCTCGCGCCACATGGCGCTGGTGCGCCGGCTGGTCGAGCTGGGCCGGGCCACCCGCGCCGAGTCCGGCGTGAAGACCCGTCAGCCGCTCTACCGCGCGCTGATCGCCGCCCAGGGCTGGGAGGAGCTGCCGGCCGACCTGCGCGCGCAGATCGCCGAGGAGCTCAACGTCTCCGCCCTGGAGTCGCTGGCGCAGGTCGGCGGCTCGCTGGTCGACACCACCGCGAAGGCCAACTTCCGCGCACTGGGCAAGCGGTTCGGCAAGGGCGTCCAGGACGTGGCCAAGGCGGTCGCCGCCGCCGACGCCGCGCAGCTCGCCGCCGAGCTGCGCGGGGGAGGCACCACCGGCGTGGAGCTGAACGGCGAGCGGATCGAGCTGGGCCCCGACGAGGTGATCATCACCGAGACCCCGCGCGAGGGCTGGGCGGTCGCCAACGAGTCCGGCGCCACCGTCGCGCTCGACCTGCACATCACCCCGGAGCTCAAGCGCCTGGGCGTCGCGCGGGACGCGATCCGCCAGATCCAGGAGGCCCGGAAGAACTCCGGCCTCGACGTCGCCGACCGGATCGTGCTGCGCTGGCGGGCCGCCAACGAGGAGACCGCCGAGGCGATCGCCGAGCACGGCCCGCTGGTCGCCGAGGAGGTGCTGGCCACCGACTTCGCGGCGGGCGCCGCCGACTGGGAGTCCGAGACCTTCTCGGACGAGGGCCTCGGCCTCGCCTTCCAGCTCCGCAAGGCCTGATCCACCGGGTCCGAGCCGCCGGCCTGATCCACCGGGCCCGACCGGAACCCCGAAGCCGCCGCCGCCCCACCCGGGGTGGCGGCGGCTTCGCCGCGTCCGGAGCCGCTCCCGGCTCCGCCGCCCTGCCCACTACCCGCGGGCACGGACGAGGGCGCCCCCGTCATGACCCGGAAGTCACGGCAGGGGCGCCCTCGAAATGCCTGGCTACAACCTCAGTTGTCGCCGTCCTCGTCGATCAGGAACCCGCGCATCGGCGCCGGTGCCTGCTGCATCGGCTGCGGCGGCTGCGGACGGACGGCCGCCATCGGCTGCGTCATCCCGGCCGGCTGCATCTGCGGCGCACCGGAGTTGCCACCGGAGGACTGCCCGCCGAAGCTCGGCGCACCGTTGTTGCCGCCGAAGGAGCTCTGACCACCGAACGAGGGCTGGTTCCCACCGAAGGACGGCTGGTTGCCACCGAAGCTCGGAGCACCACTCATCGCGGACGCACCGGCCGGAGCCATCGACGACGCGGCCGGCGGCAGCGAGGCGGTGGCGGGGATGCGCGGCGGAGCGAGCGAGTCGTCCGCCTGCGACTCCAGCTGGCGCAGCTGGGTCTCCAGGTAGGACTTCAGCCGCGTGCGGTACTCACGCTCGAACGCCCGCAGGTCCTCGACCTTGCGCTCCAGCGTGGCGCGCGCGGACTCCAGCGAGCCCATCGCGACGCGGTGCTTCTCCTGCGCGTCCCGCTCCAGGGCGTCGGCCTTGGCACGGGCGTCGCGCTCCAGGCCCTCGGCCCGGCTGCGCGCCTCGCCGACGATCTTGTTGGCCTCGGAACGGGCCTCCGAGATCGCCTGGTCGGCGGTCTGCTGGGCGAGCGCCAGCACGCGGGCCGCGCTGTCGCCACCGGGGTTCTGCTGCTGCTGCATCGGAGCGCCGAGCGGGCCGCCCATCTGCTGCGGCTGGCCCATCGGGCCACCCATCTGCTGCATCTGCTGCTGGCCCATACCCTGGCCCATCGGGTTGCCCATCTGCTGCGGACCACCGGGGCCGCCCATGGGCTGGAGCATCTGACCGCCCATCGGCTGCACCAGCTGCTGCTGGCCGCCCATGGTCTGGTTCATCTGCTGCTGCGGGCCGCCCATCGGGCCGCCCTGACCGGACGGGAGCTGCGGGGCGCCGGACGGCAGGCCGAGCGGCTGGTTGCCCATCTGCTGCTGCTGCGGGCCGCCCATCTGCTGCGGGCCGCCGGGGCCACCCATCTGCTGCGGACCGGGGCCCTGCTGCTGCCCGGGCACCGGCGGGCCGGATATGGCGGCCGGCACCGGGGCGCCGGGACGCGAGTCCTGCGGCGGCTCCTTGCGCATGTTGGCCTGGTTCTGCGCGGCGGCACGGGTCGCGGCGGCCAGCTTGGCGCGCAGGTCCTCGTTCTCGCGGAGAAGGCGGGTCAGCTCCGCCTCGACCTCGTCGAGGAAGGCATCGACCTCGTCCTCGTCATAGCCTTCGCGCAGGCGGACGGTCGTGAACTGCTTGTTCCGAACGTCCTCGGGGGTCAATGGCATCTCTTCACCTCAACGTGATCGTCGGCACACCGGCATCCTGTCGCATCGCTCACCTACGACTAGGGCCGCACAAGCGAGATCAGGACATACACAATGATCATCAGTACGAAGAAGGACAGGTCGAGCGCCACGCCCCCGAGACGCAACGGCGGAATGAACCGCCGAAGAAGCTTGAGCGGCGGATCCGTGACAGTGTACGTGGCCTCCAGGACCAGGACCATGGCCTTGCCGGGCCGCCACGAACGTGCGAACTGGAACACCCAGTCCATCACCAGCCGTACAAGCAGAAACACCAGGAAGACGGTCAGCGCGTAATAGAGCACCGCCCACACGATCCCCATCGCGCTTCCCTCTCCCCGGTTCTCGGCCCTTCGGCCGTGCTGCCTGTCACTAACTCACTGTCGATCAGATCCACACGTAAAGTCGTGGCCGGGTCAGCTCTGGTTGAAGAACCCACCCTCGGCGATCCGAGCCTTGTCCTCCGCCGTGACATCGACGTTAGCAGGCGACAGCAGGAACACCTTCTGTGTCACGCGCTCGATACTGCCGTGCAGACCGAAGACGAGTCCAGCGGCGAAGTCTACGAGCCGCTTGGCATCGGTGTCGTCCATCTCGGTCAAATTCATGATCACCGGGGTCCCGCCACGGAACTGTTCCCCGATCGTACGGGCCTCGTTGTAGGTCCGGGGGTGCAGCGTGGTGATGCGGTAGGGCTCTCGTTCGTTCACTACCTTGGGCATGATCACCGGGGCGCTCTTCTCCAGGTTGTGGCGGCGTTCGGGTGTGATGGACGACACTGGGGCCATCCTCGGGGTCTCCTGGCGGATCGGCACCGCGGCCGGCACCGGCTGCGGCGTGATCGAGGAGACCGGGGCGGGTGCCGCGGCGGGCCGGGGGATGTCCTCCGTCCGCCCCGTTCGGATCGGCTCGGGGTCCGCGTCGTAGTCGTCGTCGGGGTCGTACCCCTGGCCGTCGTACGTCTCGTCCTCCACGAGGCCGAGGTAGACCGCCATCTTGCGCATTGCGCCGGCCATGCTCCTGTCTCCTCCGCTCATGCCCACCTCGCTGCGCTCGGTGGTCGCTTCGCGAACGCGCGCCTCTCGATGGTCGCTCGCCCTGCTCGCTCCGTGGTGGACCGGCTCCGTACCGACGGCCGGGCCGTCGGGCCCCGCCTGCGGATTCCGCGGTCCGCCCACGACGAGCCGTCAGGCCGACGGCCGCTCAGAACTCGTGGGTGGGGGCCGCGGAGCTGCGATCCACGGTTCGCTAGCGCTCTGGAAAGCTGCTAGTTTCTGTCCTATTTTGTCCTGCAGTCTGATCTACTACCCGGTGACGTTACCTGAGGGGTGACCGCACTCCGAGTACCGCCGTTCCGACGCGCACATGTGTCGCACCGGCGGCAACGGCCTGCTCGAGGTCACCGCTCATTCCCGCGGAAACCATGGTGGCAGCAGGATGGGCCGTCCGTACGGCGGTTGCGATTTCCGCCAACCGCGCGAAGGCGCGGGCCGGGTCCCCCGCGAGCGGCCCGGAGAGCGGGGCGACGGTCATCACACCGTCGAGTCGCAGCCCGGGCGCGGCGGCGATCGCGTCGGCCAGCGCCCCGACCTCCGCCGGGGCGACCCCGGCGCGGCCCTCGCCCTCGCCGTGCTCCTTCTCCAGCGCGACCTGCACCAGGCAGCCGAGCTCGGGGCGCTCGGCCTTGAGTACCGCCGCCGAGAGCGACTCCACCAGCCGCGGCCGGTCCACCGAGTGCACGTGGTTCGCGTACCGGACGACCGAGCGGACCTTGTTGGTCTGCAGCTGGCCGACGAAGTGCCAGTCAAGCGGAAGGTTTCTGCACTGCTCCGCCTTGGGCGCCGCGTCCTGGTCGCGGTTCTCCGCGACATCGGTGACGCCCAGTGCGGCCAGCAGCGCGCTGTCCTGCGCCGGGTAGGTCTTGGTGACGACGACCAGCCTCACCTCGTCACGCGCCCGCCCCGCGGCCACGCACGCGTCGGCGATCCGGCGCTCGACGACGTCGAGGTTGGTGCCGAGTTCCTCGTACCGGGCCCGCTGGCCCTCCGTCAGCGCGGCCAGGAAATCCGCACTGCCCGGGAACGGTCCGTAGATGTCGTTCGTCATGAGTGATCAGAGCCCAACCAGACGTAGCTCGCGAGCCGGCCAGTGCGCTGCTCGCGGCGATAGGAGTAGTGATCGGCGGATTCGAGGGTGCAGACCGATGATCGCACCAACTCGGTGACTCCCGCAGCGGCCAGTTGGGCCGCCACTCCCTCCGGCACGTCCAGGGCCGGGGTGCCCCAGGAGGTCTCGGCGTGCGCGGCCGGCACCAGCCCGGCCACCTCGGCACGCAACCGCTCCGGCACCTCGTAGCAGCGGCCGCAGACCGCGGGCCCGGTCGCGGCGGTGATCCGCCCGGGCTCGGCGCCCAGCCCGACCATCGCCCGGACCACCGCCGGCACCACTCCGGCCGCGAGCCCGGGCCGGCCCGCGTGGGCCGCGCCCACCACGCCCGCCACCGGATCGGCCAGCAGCACCGGCGTGCAGTCCGCGGTCAGCACCGCCAGCGCCAGCGGCCGGTCGGTGACCACCGCGTCGACGGTCGGGGCCTCCCCCTCGGGCTGGCGCCGCGTCACCACGGCCACGTCCGCGCCGTGGACCTGGTTCATCCAGACCACGTCCGCCGGGTCGAGGCCCAGCGCACCGGCCGCGATCGCCCGGTTGCGGCGGACGGCGCCCGGGTCGTCCCCCACCGCGCCGCCGAGGTTCAGCTCCCCGTACGGCGAAGTGCTCACCCCGCCCCACCGATCGGTGAAGGCGAAGTGAGCACCGTTGCGTACTGCGTGATCGACCACTGCTTACTTCAGGAAGTCCGGCACGTCGAGCTCCTCGGCGGGGCTCTCCACGTACGGCTGGCGGGCCGGCTGCACCTGCGGCGGCACCGGAGCGGCCGTCGTGGTGGCCGGGCTCTCCGCCGAACGCGCCGGGGCCTCGCTCTCCGAACGGGCCGTGACCGAGCCGATGCTCCCGTACGAGGGCCGGCTCGCCGGACGCTCGGGGGAGGCGGCCGGCGGCGTCGCCGGGGTGGCCTTGACCACCGGGTCGCGGACGATCGCCGGGGGCTGGCCGCCGTCGAAGCCGGCCGCGATCACGGTGACCCGCACCTCGTCGCCGAGCGCGTCGTCGATGACCGCACCGAAGATGATGTTGGCCTCGGGGTGCGCCGCCTCGCTGACCAGCTGGGCGGACTCGTTGATCTCGAACAGGCCGAGGTCCGAGCCACCGGAGATGGAGAGCAGCACGCCGCGGGCGCCGTCGATCGAGGCCTCCAGCAGCGGCGAGGAGATCGCCATCACGGCGGCCGCCTTGGCGCGGTCCTCGCCCCGGGCCGAACCGATGCCCATCAGCGCCGAACCGGCCTCCGACATGACGGACTTGACGTCGGCGAAGTCGAGGTTGATCAGGCCGGGGGTGGTGATCAGGTCGGTGATGCCCTGGACGCCGGAGAGCAGCACCTGGTCGGCGGAGCGGAACGCGTCCAGCACGCTGACCTGGCGGTCCGAGATGGACAGCAGCCGGTCGTTGGGGATCACGATGAGGGTGTCGACCTCTTCGCGCAGGCCGGCGATGCCGTCCTCGGCCTGGTTCGCGCGGCGACGGCCCTCGAAGGTGAAGGGGCGGGTGACCACGCCGATGGTCAGCGCGCCGAGCGAGCGGGCGATGTTGGCGACGACCGGCGCGCCGCCCGTGCCGGTTCCACCGCCCTCGCCCGCGGTCACGAAGACCATGTCGGCCCCCTTGAGGACCTCCTCGATCTCCTCGCGGTGGTCCTCGGCGGCCTTGCGGCCGACCTCGGGGTTGGCGCCGGCGCCGAGGCCCCGGGTGAGTTCACGGCCCACATCGAGCTTGACGTCGGCGTCGCTCATCAGGAGGGCCTGCGCATCGGTGTTGATCGCGATGAACTCGACGCCCTTGAGACCGACCTCGATCATCCGGTTGATGGCGTTGACACCACCGCCGCCGATGCCGACGACCTTGATGACTGCGAGGTAGTTCTGCGGTGCTGCCACGTCGAAGGCCTCTCGCCTCGAATTTCCGGGTCGGCCGGCCCCGTGGGGTGCCGTACCGACGGATGTCGATGGGTAGGGAGCCTGGTTTCTGACTGAATGTCCGAAATGCCGACCGCCGACCCCAACCCTAAACTTGACCTTTAGGGTTAGTCCTGTGCCTCCGTCACATCACCAGGAAACACAGTCTGGTGACACAGGACACTAGGTGGCTCCGGGCACGCGTTTCAACGAACACGCCGAGCTTCCCTTTTTCTTTTGAGCCTATGTGATCATCAACCGGCTTATGAAACCGGGGTGACCACCAAGGGTCGGGCCGTCACCGAAAGGCGTCAACCCCTCCCCCAGAGAGAGAACCTACCGGATCATCCCGACACCGCCGGCGCCTCCGGTGCACTGACGTCGAAGTTCGTACCCTTCTGACTCATCAGTGCCACCAGCACCCGGGCTTTTCGATCGATCTGCTCCGGACTCCCCCAGCGCACCGTGGCACCCCCGCTGAGCTGCAGCTGGATGTCGTCGTAGGAGTGCACCAGCACCGCCCCGGCCCGCTGCCGGACCTCGGCCGGCAGGCCGGCGGCCACCGCCACGGCCCCCTGCACCAACTGCGGACGGGTGATCACGGTGGCCACGTCGTTCGCCTGCTGACTGAGCCGCAGTTCGACCACCGGTACGCCCGCCGGGGCGGCGTCCTCGGTGGCGAAGCTCACGCCCTCCGCGTCCACCTGGGTGAATCTGCCGTCCTCCCCCTTGACGGCGGCGACCGCGGTGCGCTGGGTGATCTTCACCCGCAGGGTGTGCGGCCAGCCCCGCCAGACCTCGGCCCGGGCTACCCGCGGGATCGCCTCCACCCGCCGCGTGGCGTCGTCCAGGTCCACCCGGGCCAGCGGACCGGCGCCGACCGTGCCGATCGCCGCCCGGACCTGGTCGACCGTCAGCTTGTCGTCCTGCACCCCCTGCACCGCGACGCTGCGCACGTCCAGGACCGAGGAGAGGAACACCAGCCAGGCCAGCACGCCGAGCACCGTGGCGCCGAGCGCACCCAGCACCACGATGCCCCGCCGGGAGAGCCGGAGCCGGGGCGAGTGGTCCTCGTCCCCGAACTCCACCTCCTCCTGCGGGTACCCGCCCCCGGCCCGACGGCCGGGAGGCGTCCCCCGGCCGCCGGCCGGGGGTGGATCGGCGAGCCGACCGTCAGCCACGACGGCGGCCACCCCTGGCGGCCTCGATAGCCTCGTAGACCATGCCGACCAGCAGTTCGTCGGCGTCCCGGCGGCCGAACTCGGCGGCGGCCCGGCTCATGTCCCAGAGCCGCTGCGGGTCGGTGAGGACCGGCAGCACGTTCTGCAGCACCCAGTCCGGGGTCAGTTCCGCGTCGTCGACCAGCAGGCCGCCGCCGGCCTTGACCATCGGCTGGGCGTTCAGCCGCTGCTCGCCGTTGCCGATCGGCAGCGGCACGAAGGCGGCCGGCAGGCCGACCGCGGCCAGCTCGGCCACCGTCATGGCGCCGGCCCGGCAGAGCATCAGGTCGGCGGCGGCGTACGCGAGGTCCATCCGGTCCACGTACGGCACCACGCGGTACGGCGGCATCCCGGGGATGTCGTCCACCTGTGGCAGTTCGTTCTTCGGGCCGACGGCGTGCAGGATCTGGACGCCGTACTGCTGCAGCCGCGGCGCGATGGCGGTGACGGTCTCGTTGAGCCGCCGCGCGCCCTGCGAACCGCCGGACACCAGCAGGGTGGGCAGCCGCTGGTCGAGGCCGAAGTAGTGCCGGGCCTCGGGCCGGGACGCGTTGCGGTCCAGGGTGGCGATGGTCCGGCGCAGCGGGATGCCGATGTACCGGGAGTCGCGCAGCTTGCTGTCCGGCGTGGAGACCGCGACGAAGTCGCTGTAGCGGGCGCCGATCTTGTTGGCCAGGCCGGGCCGGGCGTTGGCCTCGTGGACCACGATCGGCACCCCGGCCCGCTTGGCGGCCAGGTAGGCGGGCATCGCCACGTAGCCGCCGAAGCCGACCACCGCGTCGGCGTTGACCCGCTCGATGATCTCCTGGGCGGCCCGGACGGTGCCGCGCAGCCGGCCCGGGACGGTGATCAGCTCGGGGGTGGGCTTACGGGGCAGCGGAACGGCCGGGATCAGCTCCAGGTGGTAACCCCGCTCGGGTACCAGCCGGGTCTCCAGGCCGCGCTCGGTGCCCAGGGCGGTGATCCCGATGGACGGGTCGTGCCTGCGGAGGGCGTCCGCGAGGGCGAGGGCCGGCTCGATGTGACCGGCGGTCCCCCCGCCGGCGAGTACGACATGCACCGAAATTCACCGCTCCCTGCGTGCCGGCACCGGGGCCGGGCGCGCTGTGGTTCGTCGTCGTGGCAGCACCCGGGCCAGTCGTCTCCTGATCCGGGAGTTCTTGCTCCGGGCGGCCAGGGCCGCCTTCGCGCCCGAGGTGCTGCGTGCGAGGCACAACAGCACACCGATCGCGGACATGGCCGACAGCATGGCGGAACCGCCGTAGGAGAACAGCGGGAGCGGGACGCCCGCGATGGGCAGCAGTCCCAGCGCCGACCCCAGGTTGATCACGGCCTGAGCCATGATCCAGGTGGTGGCGGCTCCCGCGGCGTACCTGACGAAGGGATCCTTCGTACCGATGGCCACACGGATACCCGCGTAGCCTAGTGCCGCGAAGAGACCGATCACCGACAGCGTCCCCACCAGGCCCAGTTCCTCGCCCGTCGTGGCGAAGATGAAGTCGGTGTGCGCCTCCGGGAGCTGGCCCCATTTCTCGACGCCGGCGCCGAGGCCCGAACCGAACAGACCGCCGAGTCCGAACGAGTACACACCGTGCAGGGCCTGGAAGCAGGCGCCGGCCGGGTCGAGCTTGGTCACCCCGATGCAGGAGAGCCGTTCGGCCCGGTGCGGGACGGTGACCACCAGGGCGGTGCAGACCACGACGGCGACGCCGAGGGTGGCGACGAACAGCCGCATCGGGGCGCCGACCATCCAGAGCAGGCCGAAGAGCATGGCCACCAGGATCATCGAGGTGCCCATGTCCCCGCCGAGCATGATCATCGCGAGCAGCAGCAGCGCGCCCGGCACCAGCGGGACCAGCAGGTGCTTCCACTGGTCGAGGGTGCCGTTTCGCTGCTTTCGGGCGAGCAGGTCCGCGCCCCAGAGCACCAGTGCGAGCTTGGCGAACTCGGATGGCTGGAACTGGAAGAACCCCAGGTCCAGCCAGTTCCGGTTGCCGTTGACCTCCACCCCGATGCCGGGGATCGCGACCAGCGCGAGCGCGCCGATCACACCGAACATCACGGGGTAGACGATCACCCGGAGCACCGCGACCGGCACCAGGGCGAAGCCGACCAGCAGCGAGAAGCCGAGCAGCACCGCGACCAGCTGCTTGAAGAAGTAGAACTGGGTCGAACGGTGCTGGCCCAGCGCGAGGATCTGCGAGGCCGAGAAGACCATCATCAGACCGAGCACCACCAGCAGCAGCGTCGCGCCGATGATCAGCAGATAGGGCGTGAGCGGTCGGTCGAGGGTGTACCGCAGACGGGCCCTGAAGGCCTGCAGACGGGCCATCGGGCCGGCCGACTTGTAGGCGGTCGTGGTGGCCGAGATCACCCGCCACGGATCGGCGGGGCCCTCGTCCGACGCACTGGAACCGCCCACCCTGCCCTGCCCCGCCACCGCACGCTCCCCTCTTTTTGTGGCTCGGCTCGCCTCCGGGCCGCTCGACCCGGCGCCGACGGTCGGCGCTCCAACGCCCCTCGTTCCTCAGGGCGTCCTCGCTTCTCCCTTTCGGCGCCGGCGCGGCCCTTCGGCTCGTTCGCCCGTACAGCGGCGGCCCTTGGGCTCGTCGGCCCGCACGGCGGCGGTCCTTCGGCTCGTCCGCCCGTACAGGGGTGGACCGGGTACCGGGCCGCTGTGCCGCCTCAGTGGTCGTTGAGGTCCCGGACCGCCGCCGCGAAGAGGTCGCCGCGCTCGCCGTAGTTGGTGAACATGTCCATCGAGGCGCAGGCCGGGGCCAGCAGCACCGTGTCACCCGATCGGGCGAGCGACGCGGCCGTCCGGACCACCTCGGCCATCGCCACCGCGCCAGTCTGGCCCTCGGCCGCCTCGACCACCGGGACATCCGGTGCGTGTCGCGCCAGCGCCTCCCGGATCAGCGCACGGTCCTCGCCGATCAGCACCGCCGCGCGCAGCCGCTCGGCCGCGCCCTGCACCAGGTCGTCGAACGCGGCGCCCTTGGCCAGGCCGCCGGCGATCCAGACGACCGGCCGGTACGCGGCCAGCGAGGCCGCGGCGGCATGGGTGTTGGTGGCCTTGGAGTCGTCGATGTACGTGACCCCGTCGACCACACCGACCTCGGCGATCCGGTGGGCGTCCGGTCGGAAGGCCCGCAGGCCCTCCCGGACGGCCGCGGCGTCCACCCCGTACGCCCGGGCGAGGGCGGCGGCGGCGAGGGCGTTGGCGATGTTGTGCGGGGCGGGCGGGTGGACGTCCGCGACCGAGCCCAGCTCGGCGGCGTTCTTGGCCCGGTCCGGCACGAAGGCGCGGTCCACCAGCAGGCCGTCGACCACGCCGAGGTTCGACGGGCCGGGCGAGCCGAGGCCGAACCCGATCGCCCGGCAACCCTCCTCGACATCGGCCTCGCGGACCAGCGCCTCGGTGGCCGGGTCGGCCAGGTTGTAGACGCAGGCGACGACGTTGCCCTCGTAGATCCGGCCCTTGTCGGCGGCGTACGCCTCCATCGAGCCGTGCCAGTCGAGGTGGTCGGGCGCCAGGTTGAGCACGGCCGCCGCGTACGGGCGCAGCGAGGGCGCCCAGTGCAGCTGGTAGCTGGAGAGTTCGACGGCGAGCACGTCGTACGGCTCCTCGTCGAGCACCGCGTCCAGCACCGAGACCCCGACGTTGCCGACGGCGGCGGTGCGCCGGCCGGCGGCGGTCAGGATCGAGGCGAGCATCTGGACGGTGGTGGTCTTGCCGTTGGTGCCGGTGACGGCCAGCCAGGGGGCCGGCTCGCCGGTGGACGCCAGCGGGCGGCGCAGGCGCCAGGCCAGTTCGACGTCGCCCCAGACCTCGACGCCGGCCGCCTCGGCGGCGGCGAACAGCGGGCTGCTGGGCGGCCAGCCGGGCGAGGTGACGACCAGCCGGGTGCCCTCGGGCAGGCTGTCGCCGTCGCCGAGGCGGACGGTCACCCCCTGGGCCCGCAGCTCGGCGGCGCGGGCCTCCAGGCCCGGGCCGGAGCCGCCGTCCACGACGGTGACCAGCGCGCCGAGGCCGTGCAGCACCCGGGCGGCGCTGATCCCGGAGACGCCGAGGCCGGCGACGGCGACCGGCAGTCCGGTCCAGTCGGGTCCGGTCATCCCGTCACCCATCCCGCGTAGAAGAGGCCGAGGCCGACGGCCACGCAGAGGCCCTGGATGATCCAGAACCGGACCACGATCAGGACTTCGGTCCAGCCCTTGAGTTCGAAGTGGTGCTGCAGCGGGGCCATCTTGAAGACACGCTTGCCGGTCATCCGGAAGGAGCCGACCTGGATGATCACCGAGAGGGTGATGATCACGTAGAGGCCGCCGAGCAGTGCGAGCAGCAGCTCGGTGCGCGAGCAGATCGCCAGACCGGCCAGGGCGCCGCCGAGGGCCAGCGAGCCGGTGTCGCCCATGAAGATCTTGGCGGGCGAGGTGTTCCACCAGAGGAAGCCGAAGCAGGAGCCCATCAGGGCGGCGGCGACCACCGCGAGGTCCAGCGGGTCGCGGACGTCGTAGCAGTTGGCGGTGGCCGAGATCGAGTAGGCGCAGCTCTGGCCGTACTCCCAGACGCCGATGAAGGTGTAGGCCCCGAAGACCATCACCGAGGCACCGGTGGCCAGGCCGTCCAGACCGTCCGTCAGGTTCACGCCGTTCGACATCGCGGCGATCATGAAGTACGCGAAGATCACGAACAGCACCGGGCCGACGGACCAGCCGAAGTCCCGGACGAAGGAGAGGTGCTGGGAGGCCGGCGAGAGCCCGCGGTCGTCACTGAACTGCAGGGCCAGGATCGCGAAGGCGAGGCCCACGAACGACTGGCCGAAGAGCTTCGCCTTGGCCCGCAGGCCGAGCGAGCGGCGCTTGACGACCTTGATGTAGTCGTCCAGGAAGCCGACCAGGCCCAGACCCACCGTCAGGAACAGCACCAGCAGACCGGAGGCGGTCGGGGATTCGCCCGTTATCGCCTTGGTCGCGAAGTAGGCGATCAGCGTCGCCAGGATGAAGGCGATGCCGCCCATGGTGGGCGTGCCCTTCTTGCTGTGGTGCGCCTTGGGGCCGTCGTCACGGATGTACTGGCCGTAGCCGTGCTTGGCGAGCAGCTTGATCAGGGCCGGGGTCCCGAGCAGCGAGAGGACCAGGCCGATCATGCCGGAGAAGAGGATCTGCTTCATTACTCGGCCGCACCGTCCGCGAGAAGTGTCTCGGCCACCTTCTCCAGCCCCACCGAACGGGACGCCTTCACCAGGACCACATCCCCCGGCCGAAGCTGACTGCGCAGCAGTTCGACCGCCGCGTCCGCGTCGGACACCAGCACCGACTCCTCACCCCACGAACCTTCGTTCCTAGCGCCCAGTTCCATACAGGCCGCCTCGCGTCCACCGACCGCCACCAGCTTGGTGACGTCCAGCCGTACCGCGAGCCGCCCGATGGCGTCGTGCTCGGCCAGGCTCTCCTCGCCGAGCTCCCGCATCTCGCCGAGCACCGCCCAGGTGCGGCGGCGCTCCGGGCCGCGTCCTCCGATCGAGACCAGCGCCCGCAGCGCGGCCCGCATCGAGTCGGGGTTCGCGTTGTAGGCGTCGTTCACGACGGTGACACCATCGGCCCGGTCGACGACCTCCATGCGCCAGCGGGACAGCGCACCCGCCTCACTCAGCGCTTCGGCGGTGTCGTCGACGGACATCCCGAGCTCCACCGCCACCGCGGCGGCGGCGAGGGCGTTCGAGACGTGGTGCTCACCGTACAGGCGCAGCTGTACGGCTGCGGAACCGGCTGGGGTGCTCAGCGTGAACGATGGCCGTCCGGTGGCGTCCAGGCGAACATCCTGCGCCCGGATGTGGGCTTCCCGGGACTCCCCGAAGTACACCACCCGGGCCCTGGTGCGGGAGGCCATCGCGCGCACCAGCGGGTCGTCGGCGTTGAGGATCGCCGCGCCGTCCGCGGGCAGTGCCTCGACCAGCTCGCCCTTCGCCTCGGCGATCGCCTCCTGGGAGCCGAACTCGCCGACGTGCGCGGTGCCGACGTTCAGCACCAGGCCGATCCGCGGCGGGGTGATCGAGGTGAGGTACTCGATGTCGCCCTTGTGCCGGGCGCCCATCTCCATCACCAGGTGCCGGGTGCCGGACTCGACCCGCAGCGCGGTCATCGGGTGCCCGATCTCGTTGTTGAGCGAGCCGGGCGGGTAGACGGTCTCGCCGAGCCGCTGGAGCAGCTGGGCGATCAGGTCCTTGGTGCTGGTCTTGCCGGCCGAGCCGGTCAGCGCGACCACGGTGGTGGACTCGGCCCGGGCCACCACGGTCCGGGCCAGCTTGCCGAGCGCGTCCACCACGCTGTCGACCAGCACGGCGGGCACCCCGACCGGGCGGGAGGCCAGCACCGCGACGGCGCCGGCGGCGACCGCCTGCTCGGCGTAGTCGTGGCCGTCCACGTGCTCGCCGGCGAAGGCCGCGAACAGGCAGCCGGCGCGCACCTTGCGGGAGTCGACCTCGACCGGGCCGGTCACCGCGGTCCCGGGGTCGGCGCCGTCCAGGGTGCCTCCGACGGCCGCGGCCACCTCGGCGAGGGTCAGTGCGATCACGGCTGCTCCACTCCTCCGGTGCCCCGGGCGGCCGTGGTCCGCGTGATCGAGTCCCGCAGTACCTCCCGGTCGTCGAAGGGGCGGATCTCGTCTCGTACGTACTGGCCGAGCTCGTGGCCCTTGCCGGCCACCAGCACGGTGTCGCCGGCCTGGGCACGGGCCACCGCGAGGTGCACCGCCTCGGCCCGGTCGGGCACGACCAAGACGGCGCCGCGCTCGGCCTCGGGCACCGAGGCGGCGCCCGTCAGCATGGTGGCGAGGATCGCCAACGGGTCCTCGCTGCGCGGGTTGTCGCTGGTCAGCAGGGCGGTGTCGGCGAGCCCGGCGGCGATGGCGCCCATCGGGGCGCGCTTGTGCGGGTCCCGGTCGCCGCCGCAGCCGACCACCACGTGCAGCCGGCCCTTGGTGACCTCGCGCAGCGAGGCGAGGACGGCCCGCAGGGCGTCGGGCTTGTGGGCGTAGTCGACCACCGCCACGAACGGCTGTCCGGCGTCCACCCGCTCCAGCCGGCCCGGCACGCCGGGCACCGCGGCGACCCCGGCGACGACCTGCTCCAGCGGCAGCCCGGCGGTCACCAGCACGGCGATCGCGGCCAGCGCGTTGGCCACGTTGAACGGTCCCGGCAGCGGGACGGACGCGTCGGCCTCGGCACCGTCGGGGCCGAGCACCCGGAAGGTCGACCCGACCGGGCCGAGCTGGACGTCGACCGCCCGCCAGTCGGCCTGCGCCGCGCCGGTCGCCGAGAACGAGGTGACCGGGATCTTCGCCTCGGCGACCAGCCGGCGCCCGTACGGGTCGTCCAGGTTGGCCACCCCGAGCCGGGACTTCCCGGGCTGGAAGAGCCGGGCCTTCGCCTGGAAGTAGTCCTCCATGTCCGGGTGGAAGTCGAGGTGCTCGGGCGTGAGGTTGTTGAACAGCGCGACGTCGTAGACCACGCCGTCGGTACGGCCGAAGACCAGTGCGTGGCTGGAGACCTCCATCGTCACCGCGTCCGCGCCGCGCTCGCCCATCACGGCGAGGATCGCGTGCAGGTCGGTGGCCTCGGGGGTGGTGCGCTCGCTCTTGATCCGCTCGTCGCCGACCCGCATCTCGACGGTGCCGATCACCCCGGGGCTGCGCCCGGCGCCGCGCAGACCGCCCTCGACCAGGTAGGACGTGGTGGTCTTGCCGTTGGTGCCGGTCAGCCCGATCATCAGCAGCCGCTCGGACGGCCGGCCGTAGACCGCGGCGGCCAGTTCGCCCATCCGCGCCCGCGGCCGGTCGACCACCAGCGGCGGCAGGCCGGAGCCGGCCGCCAGCTCGGCGCCGGCCGGGTCGGTGAGCAGCGCCACCGCGCCCGCGGCGGCGGCCTGGGCCGCGAAGGCCGCGCCGTGGTGGTTGGCGCCCGGGAAGGCCACGTAGACATCGCCCGGGCGCACCGCGCGGGAGTCGTGGGTGACGCCGGTGACGGGGGCCCCCTCGACCGGCGCGAGGCCGAGCAGACGGGCCAGCTCGGCGAGCGGCAGGGCCCGCGCCCGGGCGGGGCGGGGCGGGCTCACGGTGGTTTGATCGGGTTTCGGCACGGCGGGCAGGCTATCCGTCGGAGGGTGTCCAGGGCCAAACCGGGCCTTCGCCGTGCCGTCGTCCCGCCCGGCCCGCTCGTTGCTCATGGTCGATCACGGCTTCCACTCGACGGGCAGGTTGGGTGCCTCGCTACCGCTCGGCGGCACCTGCAGAGTCTTCAGGGTGAACTCCATCACCTGCTTGAAAACCGGGCCGCAGAGCTGGCCGCCGAAGTGGCCGTTGACCGGGTCCTGGATCACGCAGGAGACGGTGACCCGGGGCTGGTCGGCCGGTGCGAAGCCGATGAACGAGGCGGTGTAGCCGCGGTAGCCGCCGGTCTTCGGGTCCACCCGGTTGGCGGTGCCGGTCTTGCCGGCCACCCGGTAGCCGGGGATGGCCGCCTTGCCGCCGGTGCCCTGCTCGTCGGTGACGACCGACTCCAGCATCTCGGTGAGCGTCTTCGCGGTCTGCTCGCCGACCACCCGGGACTGCGCCCCGGGCGCGGCCGGCGTGAACCGCCCGTCCGGCGAGGTGGTGCCCTGGACGACGCTGGGGGCCACCCGGACCCCGCCGTTGGCGATGGTGGAGAAGACCGAGGTGGCCTGGAGGGCGTTCACCGAGAGGCCCTGGCCGAACGGGATGGTGTACTGCTTCGAGGCCTTCCAGTCCTCCGGCTTGTCCAGGAGGCCGGAGGTCTCACCGGGGAAGCCGAGGCCGGTCTGCTCACCGATGCCGAACTTGCGCAGGTAGTCGTAGAGCACCTTGTTGGCCTCCGGCTGGGTGGCGCCGAGGGTCTGGGCGGCCTCGATGGTGCCGATGTTGGACGACTTGGCGAGCACGCCGGCCAGCGTCAGGTACCAGGTGTCGTGCCAGACGTCGTCCTTGAACGCCACGTCGCCGCGGACCAGCGGGTAGGGCACGGTCACCTTGGTGTCCCAGGTGGCCTTGCCGGTGTCCAGGACGGCGGCCATGGTCATCAGCTTGGCGGTGCTGCCCGGCTCGTACGCGTCCTGCAGGGCCGTGTTGCCGAGCTGGGAGGACTTGGCCGTGCTCAGGTCGTTGGGGTTGAAGCCGGGCGAGGTGGCCATCGCCAGGACCTGGCCGTTCTTCACGTCCTGGACGATCACATAGCCCTTCTCGGCCCCGGCGTTGGCGACCTGGTCGGTGATGGCGCGCTGGGCGGCCCACTGGATGTCCCGGTTGATGGTCAGCCTCAGGTCGGTGCCGGGCACGGCCGGGTCCAGCGAGCCCCCGGCGGTGGGCACCAGCCGGCCGCCCGCCTGGGCGTAGCTGCTGTGGCCGTCCTTGCCGGCCAGCACCTTCTGGTACTGCGACTCCAGGCCGCCGGCACCCTCGCCCTCGGCGTTGACGAAGCCGACCAGGTTCGCGGCCAGGCCGTCCGAGGGGTAGACCCGCTTCTGGGTCTCCCGGTTGAACACCCCGGCCAGCGGGTTGACGCACTCGTTGTCCAGCCTGGTCCGGCCACCCTCGTCCACGGCCCTGTTGAGCAGGCGCTTCTGGGCCCCGCAGGCCCGCGAGCCGGCCTGCTTCTCCAGGCCCGCCTTGAGGTCGCTGATCTGGTTCTTGACGTCCGGACTCTGCTGGGCGGCGAGCCGCTTGTAGCGGGTCTTGGGGGTGTGCAGGTCGGCGGCGATCTTCTCCTTGGGCAGACCGAGGATCGGGGCCAGCAGCGCGGCCGCCTGCTCCGGGGCGTCCGGGATGCCGGCCGCCTCCGGGGTGAACATGGCCGGGTCGGCGGTGATGTCGTACGCGTCGACGGTGGTGGCCAGGGCCACGCCGTCGGCGGACGTTATCGAGCCGCGCTCGGCGGTGATCGGGATGTCCAGGTAGCGGTTGGTGTTGGCGTCGGCGGCCAGCGCGTCGGAGTCCAGCAACTGGAGCTGGACGAGGCGGCCGGCGAAGACCGAGAACACCAGGGAGAGCGCGACGGTGACCACCCGCAGCCGGCGGCGCGGGTCGGCCAGTCGGATCGCCCTCGACTGCGGGCGCTGCGCCGGGCGGGACTTCGGGCGCGGCCGGCCGGGTGCCTGGCCCCGCAGGGGCGGGCGGCCCTCCGGGCGGCGCTGCTGCGGGGCCCGGGGCGACCGGCCGGCGGCCTTCGGATCCCGGGCCTTGGCCGGCTGGGCCTTCGGGGGTTGGGCCTTCGGAGGTTGAGCCCTGGACGCCTGGGCCTTGGGTGGCTGGGCCTTCGGGGGCTGCCCGGGCGGCGGCTGCTTCGACCGGGCGGGCTGCGGCTTGACCGGCTGCGCCTTGGCGGGCTGGGCCTTCGGGGGCTGCGCCTTGCCGGCCTGGCCGCGCAGGGTCTGCCGCGGTGCGGCGCCCTTGGCGACGGGTCGGCGGCCACCGGCGCCGCCGGTCCCACCGGTGGGCTGTCGGGGCGTGCTCATGCGCCCACCTCGCTACCCTCGGCGAGCGCTTCGCACAACGCGCACCTACTGACGACTCGCTCGCTCCGCTCACTCATGCGCCCACCCCACTACCCTCGGCGAGCGCTTCGCACAACGCGCGCACCCACTGACGACTCGCTCGCTCATCGGCCCGTACCTCCGGTCGCGGTCGGCGCCGGCTGGGGCGCGGCCGGCGAACCGGCGGGAACGGGAGCGGCCGGAACGGCCGGATTGATCTGGACGGTGGTGTCACCGCCGGACGGTGGTGCGGCCGGGGCGCTCGGCGACGGTTGCTTCCCGGGCCACGGTTCGGTGGTGGACCGTTTCACCGGGGGGCTGTCCTGCGCCGGTCCGGGCGTACCGAGCACCTTGCCGCCGTTCGGGACATCCAGGAAGGCCATCCCCCCGGCGGGCACCATGCCGAGTTCGACGGCCCGGCGGGCGAGCGAGTCCGGCGCGGAGTTCTGGTCGATCTGGTGCTGCAGGCCCTGCTGCTCGTCGGTGAGCACGGTGGTCTGCCGCTGCAGTCTGGACAGCTCGAAGGAGCCCTCGTTGAGTGCGGTGTTCAGGGCCAGCAGTCCGAGCAGCCCGGCCGCGAGCAGGACCACGACCAGGACCGCGAACGGCGTCCTCCCCCGTACCGGGCGCCGTCCCGGCCGGACCGTGATCCGCGCCCTGCCGCCCTGCCCGGGGAGCACCGCGCTCCCCGCCCCGCCTCCGGCCACCGGCCCCACGCTGTCTCCTCCGCCCTTCGGACCGCCCCGCGAACCTGGTCAGCCCCGGGTGCTTCGGTCCCTGATCCTCTCCGCCACCCGCAGTCGCACGGGCGCGGCACGCCGGTTCTCCTCGATCTCCTCCTCGGTGGCCTGCTCGGCCCCGCGAGTGATCAGCTTCAGCCAGGGCTGGTGCTCCTCCGGGATGAACGGCAGCCCCGGCGGGGCGGTGTTGGTCGCGCCCGCCGCGAAGTACTGCTTGACCAGGCGGTCCTCCAGCGACTGGTAGGACATCACGACGATCCGCCCGCCCAGCGCCAGCGCGTCCAGCGCACCCGGGATCGCCCGGTCCAGCACCTCCAGCTCGCCGTTGACCTCGATCCGCAGCGCCTGGAAGGTGCGCTTGGCCGGGTTTCCGCCGGTACGGCGGGTGGCGGCCGGAATGGCGTTGCGCACCAGATCGACCAGACGCGCGCTGTTGGTGAACGGTTCCTTCTCCCGCTCGCGCAGGATCACCGAGGCGATCTTCCCGGCGAACCGCTCCTCGCCGTACACCTTGAGGATCCTGGCCAGCTGCCCGTGGCTGTAGGTGTTCAGCACCTCGGCCGCGCTCAGACCCCGGGTCTGGTCCATCCGCATGTCCAGCGGGGCGTCCTGGGAGTAGGCGAAGCCGCGCTCGGCCTCGTCCAGCTGCATCGAGGAGACGCCGAGGTCGAACAGGATGCCCTGCACCCGGGGGATGTCCAGGCGCTCCAGCACCTCGGGGATCTCGTCGTAGACGGCGTGCACCAGGGTGGCCCGGTCGCCGAACGGCGCCAGCCGCTCGGCGGAGAGCTTCAGGGCCGCCGGGTCGCGGTCCACCGCGACCAGTCGGACGTCCGGGAACTGGGTCAGCAGGGCCTCGCTGTGCCCGCCGAGGCCGAGCGTGGCGTCCACCACCACGGCGCCGGGCTGCGAGATCGCCGGGGCCAGCGCGTCCATGCACCGCTGCAGCATCACGGGGACGTGCTTGGGGGCCGGATCGTTGGTGCTCATGCGCGGTGGCGCCCTTCTTCGGTGCGAAGCAGCCCGACGTCCGGGAGCTCCGACCATTTTGGCCCACTGTGTGCCGGAGTCGGCGCCTGGGGCGGCGGTGGCAGCCGCCGGCGGCCGGGACGCGGCCCGTGGTCCCCGCCCGCTCAGGGGGAAGATCGTGACCGCCCGGCGCCGGGGAAGGTGCGCCAGGTGGCACGGAGCGGGTGGAGGCCACCGGCCGCGTCGGCCGTCGCACCGGCCGGAGAACGCCCGGTTGACGGGCCTCGGCGAGTGTGCTCCACTGCGCCGCAACTCTATCGCGGACACCCCGTCAGTCAATGGTCCGCTCCGGCGCACCACCCGGGCGGCGGTACGGATCACCGCAGGTCGCGGCCGTCCGGCGGCCCGTCGGGGGCACCGGAGGGGGTCGCGTGGCGCGGCCGCGCGCCCCGGCCCCGACGAGGCCGGACAAACCCGTCCGGAACACCTCGCCGGCCCGTCCTCGGCCCTGCCCGGTTGTCGATATGCACTCGGTCACAGCCGCCCGCTCTGTAGCCCTCGGCCTCACCACGGACACCGAATTCGCACTAACGTCTTCACCATGACAGTGACCCCCGACCGGCCCAGGCCGACAGCCGCTGCCGACACCGCCGCACCGAACATCATCGACCGCTTCGTGGCGGCCAACCGCGAGTACGCGGTGACCTTCCGCGACGGCGGCATGGACGCCCGACCCGTCCAGCGCATCGCCGTGGTGGCCTGCATGGACGCCCGACTCGACCTGTTCGCCGCGCTCGGCCTCGAACTGGGCGACGCCCACGTCATCCGCAACGCCGGCGGCGTGGTCACCGACGACACCATCCGCTCGCTCACCATCAGCCAGCGCGCCCTCGGCACCCGCTCGGTCGCCCTGATCCACCACACCGGCTGCGGTCTGCTCGGTCTCACCGAGGACTTCCGGCGCGAGCTGGAGCTGGAGGTCGGCCAGCGTCCGCAGTGGGCGGTCGAGGCCTTCGTCGACCTCGACAGCGACGTCCGGCAGTCCATGCAGCGGGTCCGCACCTCGCCCTTCCTGCCGCACACCGACGACGTCCGGGGCTTCGTCTTCGACGTCCACACCGGGCTGCTCCGCGAGATCGCCTGACCCACCCCGTCCACCGGCCGCTTCCGGCCCGGCCAGCGTCGTCCGGGCCCAGCCGGAACTCCCGCCGCCGCACTCCCCCGCCCGACCGGGTGTCCCGCCCACCCCACGGCTTCCCCGGTGCTTTCGGCCGGGTGGTGACTTCTGGCCACCGCCCGGGGGAGAATGCGCCTGCCGGTCGGACCCCGAACCACCTGGGGCGGCCAGCCGCAGGCCCCACCCCGGCACCGGCTCCCGCTACGGAACCGCTCCCGGAGGAGCCGCGTCCAGCATGGGGTGGGCCCGCCTCGGGGTGAGGCGGGCGCAGTGTGCCAGGGAGCGTACGGGTGACGAGCTACAACGATCAGGCCGGTCTCGAAGGTCGCGCGGGGAGCGACCAGGGGGCGCAGGGCTACCGCCCGGTCGGCCTGCCCGAGCTCGCCGCCGTGGTGGAGCGGGTCCGGGCCAACATCGAGAGCGTGATCGAGGGCAAGCCGGAGGCCGTCCGGATCGCGCTGACGGTCCTGCTCGCCGAGGGCCACCTGCTGCTGGAGGACGTACCCGGCGTCGGCAAGACCATGCTGGCCAAGGCGCTGGCCCGGTCCGTCGACTGCACGGTGCGGCGCATCCAGTTCACTCCGGACCTGCTGCCCTCCGACGTCACCGGCACCAACATCTTCGACCAGCACCAGCGCGACTTCGAGTTCCGCCCGGGCGCGATCTTCGCCCAGATCGTGGTCGGCGACGAGATCAACCGGGCCTCGCCGAAGACCCAGTCCGCGCTGCTGGAGTCGATGGAGGAGCGCCAGGTCACCATCGACGGCACCAGCTACGAGCTGCCCTCGCCGTTCATGGTGGTCGCCACCCAGAACCCGGTCGAGATGGAGGGCACCTATCCCCTCCCGGAGGCCCAGCGGGACCGCTTCATGGCCCGGATCTCGATCGGCTACCCGAGCCCCGAGGCCGAGTTCGCGATGCTCGACGTGCACGGCGGCGCCAGCCCGCTGGAGGACCTCCAGCCGGTCGCGCACGCCGCCGACATCCTCAAGCTGATCGACCTGGTGCGCACCGTGCACATCGCCGACCCGGTCCGCCGTTACGCCGTCGACCTGGTCGGCGCCACCCGCACCAGCCACGAGCTGCGTCTGGGCGCCTCGCCGCGCGCCACCCTGCACCTGGTCCGGGCGGCCCGCGCCGCCGCCGCGCTGGACGGGCGCGACTACGTCACCCCGGACGACATCCAGCGCCTGGCCGTCCCGGTGCTCGCCCACCGCCTGATGCCGACCGCCGAGACCCAGCTGAGCCGCCGCACCTCCGAGCAGATCGTGACCGACCTGGTCGCCCGGCTGCCGCTGCCGCGCCCGCAGGGCCAGGCCGGCCCGGCCCTGCGGAGGGGCTGAGGTGGGACCGTCCGACGCACCGTCGGGCCTGCGCGCCGGCCTGAACGGCCTCACCACCCGGGGCCGCTCCTTCCTCGCCGCCGGGGCCACCTCGGTGGTCTGTGCCTATCTGCTCGACCAGGACGCGCTGCTGCGCGTCGGCGTCCTGCTGGCAGCGCTGCCGCTGGCCGCCGCGCTGCTGCTGGCCAACACCCGCTACCGGGTGGCCAGTGGACGCCGGCTCAGCCCGCGCCGCGCCGTCGCCGGCCACGAGGCCCGGGTCCACCTGCGGGTCGACAACGTCTCCCGGGTGCCCACCGGCCTGCTGCTGCTGGAGGACAAGGTCCCGTACGTGCTCGGGCCGCGCCCGCGCTTCGTGCTGGACCGGGTCGAGCCGCACGGGCACCGCGAGGTCTCCTACCGGGTCCGCTCCGACCTGCGCGGCCGCTACCCGCTGGGCCCGCTCCAGCTGCGGCTCTCCGACCCGTTCGGGATGTGCGAGGTCAACCGTTCCTTCACCGCCTCCGACGTGCTCACCGTCGTGCCGCAGGTGCAGCAGCTGCCGCACGTGCGGCTCAGCGGCGAGTGGGTCGGCCAGGGCGAGAGCCACACCCGCACCCTGGCGCTGGCCGGTGACGACGACGTCATCCTGCGCGAGTACCGGCACGGCGACGACCTGCGCCGGGTGCACTGGAAGTCCACCGCCCGGTACGGCGAACTGATGGTCCGTCGCGAGGAGCAGCCGAAGAAGGCCCGGGCGACCGTCCTGCTGGACACCCGGGAGACCGGCCACCGCGGCAGCGGCCCGGCGTCCTCCTTCGAATGGGCGGTCAGCTGCGCCGCCTCGGTCTCCGTGCACCTGCTGGAGCTCGGCTACCAGACCCGGCTGCTCACCGACACCGGCCACTGCGTGCCCGGCCCGGACGCCGGCGGCGGCAACACCGCCGCCGACGCCTCCGGCCTGATCCTGGACGCGCTCGCGGTGGTCGACCTCTCCGACGGCGGCGGGCTCTCCCGCGCCGAGGAGCCCCTGCGCAGCTCCGGCGAGGGCCTGCTGGTCGCCGTCCTCGGCGACCTGGACGAGGCCCAGACCGCCCGGCTGGCCCGACTGCGGGGCCGCACCGGCGGCGCCGTCGCCTTCCTGCTCGACACCGGCACCTGGGCCGGTCTGCGGATGCTCGCGCCCGACACCGGCGGGGAGGAGTTCCGCGACCGGGTGCGGCAGCTGCGCGAGGCCGGCTGGACCGTCCTGCCGGTCCGCGCCGGGGACTCCGCGCCGGAGCTCTGGCAGGCCGCCGACCGGACCGAGTCGCCCTCCCCCTACCGAGATGAGGCCGGCGCGTGACCACCCGGGCCAAACTGACCGTGTACTCGGCGCTGGCCACCGCCCTGGCCGCGCTCTGCCTGATCCCCCTGCTCACCACCAAGGGCTGGATCACCCACGCCTACCTGGTGATCGCGGTGGTCGCGGCAGCCGGCGCGGGTCTGCGCCGGACCCCGTTCTACCGCTGGACGGTGCCGCTCGGGCAGTTGCTCGTCCTGTTCGTGCTGCTGCTGGTCGGCTTCGCGAGCTCCACCGCCCTCTGGGGCGGTGTGCTGCCCGGCGCCGAGTCGGTGCACACCCTCGGCCAGGTCCTGCGCAGCGGGCTGGACGACATCCAGGAGTACGCCATCCCCGCGCCGCCCGATCCGGGCCTGCGGCTGATCCTGGTCGGCTCCGTCGGCCTGATCGCCATCGCGGTGGACACCGTCGCGGTCACCTACCGGCGCTCCGCGCTGGCCGGGCTGCCGCTGCTGGCGCTCTACTCGGTCGGCAACGGGCTGGCCGGCGACGGCGGCAGCTGGGTCTGGTTCGGCCTCGCCGCCGCCGGCTACCTGGTGCTGCTCTTCGCCGAGGGGCAGGACCGGGTCTCCCGCTGGGGCCGGGTCTTCCGCGGCACGCGCCAGGGCGAGGGCTCCGGAACGCTCAGCCAGGGCGGCCAGCGGATCGGCGTCCTGGCGCTCGCGCTGGCCCTGCTGGTGCCGGCTTTCCTGCCGCGCTGGGAGGGCGGCCTGGTCCACACCGGCTCGGCCGGCGGGTCGGGCGGCACCCGCGCCGGAGGCGTCACCACCCTCGATCCGCTGGTCACCCTGGAGGCCGCCCTGGCCGCCCCCAGCGACGTCGAGCTGCTCACCTACCGGATGGACAGCAGCCTCGCGGACACCGCGTACCTGCGCACCGGCTCGCTGGACCGGTTCGACGGCACGGCGTGGAAGCTCAGCAACCCCGCGGTGACCGAGCTCAGGGACGGCCTCCCCGCGCCCGAGGGCCTGGCGAAGACCGACATCCCGGCGGAGCCGGGGGACTTCCAGGCCACCGACAAGCTGGAGTCGAGCTGGCTGCCCATGCCCTACCCGGCCAGCAGCGTCAGCGTCCCCAACCCCGGCGACTGGAAGGTGGACACCCTCACCGGCACCGTGCTGTCCTCCAAGGACAAGGCGATCAAGGGCCTGCGCTACAAGGCCACCGCCTACGACGTCCGGCCCACCGCCGCCGAGCTGCGCAGCGCGGGGCCGGTACCGTCCAAGCTCTCCGAGTACTACACCGAGCTGCCCAGGGACCTCCCGCCGGTGGTCCGGGAGAAGGCCCAGGAGGTCACCAGGAACGCGCCCACCGCGTACGACCGGGCGCTGGCGCTGCAGGACTGGTTCACCAGCTCCGAGTTCTCCTACAACACCAGGATCAAGGCCGGTACCGGCAGCACCGCGATCGCGGACTTCCTGCGCGACCGCAAGGGCTTCTGCGTGCACTTCGCCTCCACCATGGCGGCGATGGCCCGCACCCTGGGCATCCCGTCCCGGGTCGCGGTCGGCTTCACCCCGGGCGACGCCAAGGGCGGCGACCGCTACTCGGTGAACGGCCTGATGTACCACGCCTGGCCCGAGCTGTACTTCCAGGGCTTCGGCTGGCTGCGCTTCGAGCCCACACCGACCCGTGGCGTGCAGCCCCACTACACCGAGCCGGTCGCCGCGCCCGCCACCGCGCCGACCCAGCAACCGACCGCCGCCGCCCAGAGCACCGCCCCCGTCGCGGCGCCCTCCAGCAGCAGCGCCTGCGACCCCAAGCTGCGCCGCATGGGCGAGTGCGGGGACAAGGGCAGGACCACGGCCGGCGCCCACGAGGACTCCTGGCTGCTCTCCTGGCAGGTGCTCACCACCCTGGCCGCGGTGCTGCTGGTGCTCGCTTTGCTGCTCACCCCGATGGTCTGGCGGGAGCTGCTGCGCCGTCGCCGGATCGGTGCGGCCGGGCGGCGCCGGCCCGGCGGGGACGGCCCGACCGAGCCGACCGACGCACAGGTGCTGGCCGCCTGGGACGAGCTGATCGACTCCGCCTGGGACCTCGGCATCCCGCCGGACGAGTCGCGCACCCCGCGCGCCGCCGCCCGCCGGATCGCCGAGGCGGCCGAGCTCGACGAGGCCTCGGCGGCCGCCGCCGGGCGGGTCGCCCTGGCCACCGAGCGGGTGCTCTACGCCCGCTCGGCCGAGGTGTCCACGCCCGTGGCGGCCGACGTCCGGACCGCCCGGGAAGGCCTGCGGGCCGGCGCCGGACGGGTCGGCCGGACGAAGGCGGTGCTGCTGCCGCCGTCCTCGGCCAAGCTCTGGTGGCAGCTCTCGGATGCGGCGCTGGCGGCCCGGCTCGCGGCACGCGGCCGGGTCTCCCGGGCGGCCGCGCCGCTGCGCCGGGGCCGGGAGCGGCTGCGCCGCCGCAGGAGTGGGGACCGCGAGGCGTCCTGACACGGGGCGCACACGAAACGCCGACACCGGGCGCACACGGAACGCGAGGGCGGGCAGTCGATCCGACTGCCCGCCCTCGCGGTGTTCTCTGTGGGGCCGGTGACTCAGAAGCCGCCGGTCTGCTCGTCCCGGCGGCGCTGCCAGCGCTGCTCCACCCGGTCCATCACCCCCGCCTTGCGGCGCGGCGCTGCGGCCGGCCGGGGGCCGGAGGCCTGCCCCGCGGGCCCGCGGCGCCAGCCGGTGACGGCGAAGACCGCGCACCCCAGCATCACCAGGAACCCCACCACACTGACCCAGATCTGGTCCGGGACGACCATGCCGCCCATCAGCAGGCCGATGCCCACCACGAAGCCTCCGACGGCCAGATAGACCCGCCGACGGGTGTAGGTGCGCAGGCCGGTTCCCTCGAGCGCCGTCGCGAATTTGGGATCTTCGGCATACAGCGCTCGCTCCATCTGGTCGAGCAGTCGCTGCTCGTGCTCCGAGAGCGGCACGGAGTCCTCCTACTCGTCGGTCGCCGGTGCGACCGGTCCGCCGCCCCGGTCGGGGTGGCAAAGTCCAATCAGCCTTCAGAACACGCGGTCGGACGCCTGTACGGGGGCCCAGGCCCGTGTCGTCCATATGCCCCATGCATCCGGCTGTCATGCTTTCCGGCTTTACCCAGATCATACGGTCCACGGGCCCGTTGCGGGGCGGTCGGCCACGCGAGGGCCGGGCCGTACCGGGCGGTCCGGGCCGCACAGTGCTCAACGCCGCCGGTCCCGGACAAGTGCCCGAGCTGGTGGAATCGGCCGGGACCTGGGGAGCTTCGGCGCAGACGGCGAGGAGACCGGCCGGAGAACCGTGGGAGAAGCCGGGGTCAGGCCAGGGTGGCCAGCAGGTGGAGCTGGGTCGCCACGGCGTGGAAGGCGGGCTGCTCGGCGGCGGCCTCCTCCAGCTTGAGCAGCGCCTCCAGCGCGCCCGGCTCGGTGTCCACCAAGACGCCGGGCACCAGGTCGGCGAAGACCCGGACGCCGTGCACCGAGTCCACCCGCAGGCCGGCGCCGACGGCCAGCCGGTCGAGCTCCTCGCCGGTGAAGCGGCGCGGCATCGGGTCGCTCGCGCCCCAGCGGCCATCGGCGGCCTCCAGGACGGTGCGGGCGTCGGTGAAGTGGCCCCCGAGCGCGCGGGCCAGCACCGCGCCGTTGCGGTTGGCGGCCAGCAGGCTGACGAAGCCGCCGCGGCGCAGGGTGCCGGCCAGGCTGCCGAGCGCCTCGGCCGGGTCGTCCACCACCTCCAGCACCCCGTGGCAGAGCACCGCGTCGACGGTGCCGGGGGCGACCAGCTCGGGCAGCGTCTGGGTGTCGCCCTGGACGGCGCGGACCAGGTCGGTGACGCCGGCCTCGACGGCCCGGCGCTCCAGCGCGAACAACGCGTCGGGGCTCGGGTCGACCACGGTCACCCGGTGGCCGAGCCGGGCGACCGGCACCGCGAAGTTGCCGGTGCCGCCGCCGGTGTCGACCACGTCGAGCACGGGCTGGTCCAGCTCGGCCGCCCGCTTCTCCAGGGCTGCCCGCACCACCTCCCACACCACGGCGGTACGCAGGGCGCTGCGGGGACGCGTCGGGTACAAGGTCGGGCTCCTTGGCACGTGCAGATCGATCAGGATGCCTCCACCTTAGGCCCTGCCGGGTCGATCTCGCCGGGCGCCGAGATCGACCCGGCAGGCCCCGGACCGGGCCGGGGCCGGGCTGCTCCGCCCGTCACCGCGGCGGGGCCGGGTCGTGGCCGTCGCCCTCGCCGTCGTCCAGCGGCAGCCGCGGGGCGGGCGGCGTCGGACGCAGACCGAGCAGCCGCTCGACCAGCCGGAGGAAGAGCGCGCAGTTGCGGATCAGGTCGTCGGCGTCGCGGGCCGAGGCGGCGCCCCGGATCCCGGCCTCGGCGGCGGCCCGGCGGCGGGCGCCGGCCGCGAAGTACACCGCCCACTCGGCGAGCTCGGGGGCGATCTCGGGCAGCACCTCCCAGGCGCTGCGGATGGCCTGGCGGCGCCGGGGGCTCTTCTCCGGCCGGCCACGCGCGGCGAGCACCGCCGCGACGGTACGCAGCGCGGCGAGGTGGGCGGCGGCGTACCGCTCCAACGGGTCCTCCCGGGCGCGGGCCCCGGCGAGGGTGCGGTGCGCGTCGGCGAGCAGGTCGAGGGCGGCGGGCGGAGCGGCGACCCGGCGCACCACCGGATGGACGTCCCCGGGGGCGGGGCGGTGGGCGTCCGGTCGGTGCGCGGCGGAGTGGAGGCGGGTGGTGACGGGCTCAGGACTGCTGATGGTCATGGTCTCCCCCGGTCCGAGGCAGCGCGCGGACCGGGTGGTCCGTGCTCCTCCATCGTGACCGGGGCCACTGACAATGCGGCCGTGCGGCGGTGCGCACCGGCTCCGGACGCGCGTGCGGGCGGCGGCCCGCCGGCCGACTCCGCCGGCCCCTGCGCCCCACCGCCCCGCACCCCCCGCCGAAGCGCCGCCCCCCACGGCCGCCGCTTCGGAACCCCCCTCCGGGTGGCCGGTCCCCCCTGACCCCGCTCCGCCGCCCCGTGTCGGCGGTGCGCGGCCTGCGACCGGCTCCCGTGCGGACCCACCGGTGACGTCCGCGGCCCCCCGTGCCCGCTGGACGGCACCTGTCCGCCGTCCCGGGGCCGCAGCGCCCGACGCGCCGCCGTCCCGGTGTCACTACTGTCCCGTCTGCGCAGGTCGGAGGCCATCCGCTCAACTACTCAACCGGGCTTCTGAGTATCCGTACTCAGTTGCGTGAGGGCGGGAACCGGCGGCCGCCCGGCCGGCGTCCCGGTACGGTACGGCGCGCCGGGCGGATCCCGGCGGGCGCCACGAGGGCCCTGTCCCGAGGAGGAACGGATGACGATCATTCCGCTGATCTTCACCAGCGGACTGGCGAGCGGGATCAACGCGTACGCGGTGGTGCTGCTGCTCGGGCTGCTGGGCCGGTTCGCCGGGGCGGATTCGGTGCCGGCCGCGCTGGAGCGTACCGACGTGCTGGTCGCCGCCGGGGTGCTGTTCCTGCTGGAGGCGGTGGCCGACAAGATCCCGTACGTGGACAGCCTCTGGGACACCGTCCACACCGTGATCCGACCGATCGCGGGCGCCACCGTCGGCGCGCTGCTGGCGAGCGCCGACCCGGGCTCGCTGGGCGAGGTCGCGGCGGGGGCGATGGGCGGCACCACCGCGCTGGTCAGCCATCTGGTGAAGGCCTCGCTGCGGATGGCGGTCAACACCTCGCCCGAACCGGCCAGCAACATCGCGGTGAGCCTGGCGGAGGACGTCTCGGTCGCCGCACTGGTCACCCTGGCGATCTTCCATCCGTGGCTGGCCGCCTCGATCGCCGCCGTGCTGCTGGCCGTCAGCCTGCTGCTGGTCTGGTTCGCGGTCAGCCGGATCCGCCGCTTCCGGGATCGCCGCCGCGAGCGCCGGGCCGCCCGGGCGGCGGGCGTACGACCGGCGCAGAGGGTGCCCGTCGCCCGGCCGTAGGATGCGGTCCATGGCACGGATCGTCATCATCGGCGCAGGAATGAGCGGGCTCGCGGCGGCCTCCCGGCTGGCGACGCTCGGCCACCGGGTGACGGTCTGCGAGGCGAGCGGGACGTACGGCGGCATGGTCGGCCGGTACGAGCGCGACGGTTTCGCCTTCGACACCGGGCCCGGGCTGCTCACCCTCCCGGCCGTCTACCGCGACCTCGCGCTGAAGACCGGCAGGGAGCCGCTGGAGCAGTTGGTCGAGCTGGCCCCGGTCGACCCGGAGAGCCGGCACCTGTTCCCCGACGGCACCGACCTGCTGCTGCCCAACGCGTCCCGCGGCGGCGTGATCCAGGCGCTGGACGCGGCGTTCGGCGCCGGCTCGGGCGCCCGCTGGGCCGAGGTGATGAACCACGGCCGCACGGTCTGGGAGGCCACCCGCCGCCCGCTGCTGGAGGAGCCGCTCCCGGCCGACCCCGCGCCGCTGCACACCGACCCGTACCCGGCGCCTCCCCGCAGGGGCCTGGCCCGCCTGTTCGGCGCCAGGCCGTGGACCCTCACCGACGTGGCCACCCGGGAGCTCGGCGGCCACCCGGGTCTGACCGCCCTGCTGGAGGAATACGCCCTGCGCTTCGGCCTCCACTCGAACACCGCCCCGGCGAGCGCCACCGTCCTGCCGTACATGGAGCAGTCCTTCGGCGTCTGGTACGTCAAGGGCGGCATCCGCACGCTGGCCGACGCGGTGTACCGCCGTTGCGAGCAGCGCAAGGTGGAGTTCCGCTTCGACACCGAGGTCACCTCGGTGGTCACCGAGGAGGGCCGGGCGTGCGGTGTCGACACCGCGGCCGGCCGGATCGAGGCCGACCTGGTGATCTCCTCGATGGACGCCTGGTCGCTGTTCAGCCGGCGCATCGCCGAGTGGCCGGGCGGCGGCGACCCGGCCGAGTGGGGTCACTTCGAGGAGCCCAACGGCCGGTTCACCGTGCTGCTCGCGCTGCGCGGGGGCCGTCCGGAGGGAACCGCGCACCGCTCGGTCGTCCATGCCGCCGACCCGGCGGCCGAGTGGAACGCGCTGACCCTCAGCGCCGACCTCTGCGAACGCCCGACGGTACAGGTCCTGCGGCCCGACGACCCGTCACTGCGGCCGGACGGCGACCACGAGAGCGCGGTGCTCACCGTGACCGTCCCGGCGCAGGGCGATGTCGACTGGACGGAGCCCGGCCTGGCCGACCGCTACGCGGAGCGGCTGCTGGACCATGTCGACGCAGCGGGCCTCGGCCTGCGCGAACGCGTCCTGTGGCGAGTGGTGCGTACGCCCGAGGACACCCGCCGGGAGACCGGCGCCTTCATGGGCGCCGTCCCCCGACCCGCCCTGGCCGGCCACGGCGGGAACTGGCTCCGGAGCGCGAACGAGTCCCCCCTCCCCGGCCTCTACCTGGTGGGCGGCGCGGCCCACCCCGGCGGCGGGCTGGCCCGGGTCGGCATGTCGGCCTGCATCGCGGCCAACCTCATCGGCCCGGCCTGAGGAGTCGGCCGGGCGGTCCGAACAGCGGTCCGGGGAGCGGGCTCAGCCCTGCTGCTGCCAGGTGGTCTGCTGCTGGTAGCCGTAGTCGTAGCCGGGCTGCTGCGGGATGCCCGGGTGGGGCTGCCACTGCTGCTGGGCCTGCTGGGCCTGCTGGTCGTAGCCGTACTGGTCGGGCTGCTGCTGGTAGCCGCCGTACGCGTCCACCTGCTGCTGGTACCCCGCGTACGGGTCCGGCTGGACGGCCTGCTGCTGGTAGGTGCCGTAGCCCTGGTCGTAGGCGACGGCCGGCTGCTGCTGGGTCTGCCACTGCTGCTGGGCGTTCGCGTCCCAGACGGGCTGCTGCTGCGGGGCGTCGTAGCCGGCCTGGTAGGCCTCGGCGTACGGGTCGGGCTGGGCCTGCGGGGCGGGCTGCTGCTGCTCGTAGTAGCCGGGGGCGTAGACGCCGTCCGCGGCGAGCTCCTGCATCTCGAAGGCGGCGGTCTGCTCGACGGCCGGGACGTCCTCGGCCACCGCGACCGGCTCCGGGGTCTCCTCGACCGCGCTGACCGTGCCGATCCGCTCGGCCGCCACCGCGGTGGCCACGGCCGCACCACCGGTCAGTGCACCCAGCAGGGGCACCTTGGCCAGCGGACCGGGCAGGCCGCCGTCGGGCCGGCGCAGCGACCAGCCGGCCGCGTAGCCGCGCTTCACGGAGAGAGTGACGAGGGTCTGGCCCAGCGCGAACAGCGCGGCGCCCGCGCCGATCACCACGACCGAGCCGGCCGCCATCCCGGCGGACACGCCGAGGAAGCCGGCCAGGGCGAGCGCGCGCCAGTGCACCGGGGCACGGTTCTGCAGCAGCAGCTCGGCCAGCAGCCAGAGCGCCACCACCGCCAACGCGGCGTACAGCAGCAGGTATCCGATGCCCATCGCCCGCTACCTCCAGTCGCGTGCCCGCGCTCGCCGCGCGTGTGCGGCGACTGTACCGGTTGAACGCCCCGGGTACCGCATCGCGTTCCCGGCCCGTCCGGGGGCCGGGCCGGCCGGGAACGCGGCCCGGTCAGCGCTGGTGCAGGCCGAGGTTCTGGTAGATCTCCAGCGTCGCGGTCGAGTGGTTGAGCGTGATGAAGTGCAGCCCGGGGGCGCCCTCCGCCAGCAGCCGCTCGGACATCGCGGTGGCGTGCTCCATGCCGATCGCGCGCAGCGCCGCCGGGTCGTCGATCGCGCCCCGCAGCCGCTCCTCCAGGTCGACCGGGAAGGCCGACCCGCTCAGTTGCGGGAAGCGCTCCAGCTGCTTGGCGTTGGTGACCGGCATGATCTCCGGGATGATCGGCGCCTCGCAGCCCGCGGCCGCGACGCGGTCGCGCAGCCGCAGGTAGTCGTCGACCTCGAAGAACATCTGGGTGATCGCGTAGTCGGCCCCGGAGCGGATCTTCGCCACGAAGTGCCGGATGTCCTCGTCCCAGTCGGTCGAGCGTGGGTGCATGTTCGGCGAGGCGGCGACGCCCACGCAGAAGTCGCCGATCCCCTTGATCAGCTCCACCAGCTCGTAGGCGTAGGTGACGCCCTCGGGGTGGCTGACCCACTCGCCCGTCGGGTCGCCGGGCGGGTCGCCGCGCACGGCGAGGACGTTCCGCACGCCCTGGTCGGCGTAGTGGCCGATGATGTTGCGCAGCTCGGCGACCGAGTGGTCCACCGCGGTCAGGTGGGCCACCGGGGTCAGCGTGGTCTCGGTGGCGATCCGGCCGACCATGTTGACCGTGCGCTCGCGCGAGGAACCACCGGCTCCGTACGTCATGCAGACGAAGTTGGGGTCGAGCGGTTCGAGGCGGCGGATGGCGTCCCAGAGGCGGTGCTCACCGACCTCGGTCCGCGGGGGCATGAACTCGAAGGAGAAGGACCGCTTGCCGGCCGCCAGAAGCTCGCGGACCGTCGAAGCGCGGTCTGTTCTGGTGGTAGCGATGCCGAGTGCCATGGTGGCAGGTTAACCGTCGGCCGAAGGGCACGGACAACCCGGTTCCAGGTATTGAGACAATTGATGGACGACATTCCGCTTACCGCCGACCCGGGTAACCGGGCCTCGTCCGGACAGCTGTTCGCGTCCGTCCGGCTACGCTTGCCGCACCCCCAGCGAAACCTCCGGAGCCTCATCGTGACCTCGTCCAGCAACCGGCCGGCCAACCCGATCGACGTGGAGGACGTGCGCGAGCGCGTCAACGCCGCCCTCGCCGGGTTCATGGACGGCCAGTCGGCCCTGCTGGGGAAGATCTCCCCGCAGCTGACGCCCGCCGTCGAGGCACTGCGCGACTTCCTGCTGGACGGCGGCAAGCGGCTGCGCCCGGCGTTCTGCTACTGGGGCTGGCGCGGCGCCGGCGGCCCCGCCGCCGGGGAGGGCATCGCGCACGCCGCGGCCGCCCTGGAACTGCTCCAGGCCAGCGCGCTGGTCCACGACGACCTGATGGACCGCAGCGACACCCGGCGCGGCCTGCCCTCCGTCCACCGCCGCTTCGAGGCGCTGCACCGGGCGAGCGGCTGGCGCGGCGACCGCGAGCAGTTCGGCGCCTCGGCGGCGGTGCTGCTCGGCGACCTGCTGCTGATCTGGTGCGACGAGCTGTTCCTGCGCTCGGGCCTGGACCCGGCCGCCGTGCTGACCGCCAAGCCGGTGTTCGACCTGATGCGCACCGAGGTCATGGTCGGCCAGTACCTGGACGTCCTGGAACCGGTCGCCGGGGACTCCGCGGACGAGGGCGCGCTGGACCGGGCGCGGACCGTGCTGCACTACAAGTCGGCCAAGTACACGATCGAGCGGCCGCTGCAGGTCGGCGCGCTGCTGGCGGGTGCCGGGCCGGAGCTGGTCGAGGCGTACGGGGCGTTCGGCCTGCCGCTGGGCGAGGCGTTCCAGCTGAGGGACGACCTGCTCGGCGTCTTCGGGGACCCTGCGGTCACCGGCAAGCCCGCCGGGGACGACCTGCGCGAGGGCAAGCGGACGCTGCTGGTCGCGCACGCGATGCGGGGGCTGCCCGCCGCCGACGCCCGTCATCTGGACGAGCGGCTCGGCGCGCCGGACCTGGCGCCCGAGGAGGTGGCCCGACTGCGCGAACTGGTCGGGCGCAGCGGCGCGCCGGAGCGGGTGGAGCAGCGGATCGAGGAGCTGATGCGGCAGTCGCTGGCCGCGCTGGAGGCGGCGCCGCTGGCCGACGAGCGGGCCCGCGAGGCACTGCTGGCGCTGGCCGAGGCCGCCACCGTCCGCAAGCACTGAGCGCCTCCGGCACGGGGGCGGCGTCGCCCCTGATGTGCCGGAGGCTCCGACCGCGGGCCGGGAACCCCTGCCCGGGAGTACCGGGACGGCGGCAGCCGTCCGGGTCAGACCGCCCGCAGCCGCCGGGCGAACGCGGCGGCCGCCGCCCGCGGGTCGTCCGCGGCGGTGATGGCGCGCACCACCACGACCCGGCTCGCGCCGGCCGCCAGCACCTCGTCCAGGTTGCCCAGGTCGATGCCACCGATGGCGAACCACGGCCGGTCGGTGGTCTGCTTCGCCGCGTGGGCGACCAGGCCGAGGCCGGGCGCGTGACGGCCCGGCTTGGTCGGGGTGGGCCAGACCGGGCCGGTGCAGAAGTAGTCCACGCCGGGCTCGGCGATCGCCGCGTCCACCTCGGACTCGGCGTGGCAGGAGCGGCCGATCAGCACGTCCTCGCCGAGGATCGCCCGGGCGGCCGGGACGGGCAGGTCGTCCTGCCCGAGGTGCAGCACGTCGGGCCGGGCCGCGTGCGCGACGTCGGCGCGGTCGTTGACGGCGAGCAGCTTCCCGTGGCGGCGGCAGGCGTCGGCGAAGACCTCCAGCGCCGCCAGTTCCTGCTTGGCCTCCAGGTTCTTGTCGCGGAGCTGGACGATGTCCACCCCGCCGGCCAGCGCCGCGTCCAGGAACTGCACGAGGTCGCCCTGCTCGCGGCGGGCGTCGGTGCACAGGTAGAGCCGGGCGTCGGCGAGCCGCCGACGCGGTGTGTCCGCCGCCATCAGATCAGCATCGCCTGGGCACGGCGCTTCACCTCGGTGCCACGGTTCTCCTGGAGCGCCTGGATCGGGCTGCCTGGCAGCGACGGGTCCTCGGTGAAGAGCCACTCCAGGATCTCCACGTCGTTGTACCCGCAGTCGCGCAGCACCGTCAGGGTGCCGGACAGGTGCTTGACCAGGCCCGGGCCGTCGATGAACGCGGCCGGCACCTGGAGCGACCTGTTCGGGCCGCGCCGGACGGCGATCAGCCCGCCGTTCTTGACCAGGTCGCGCACCTCGGTGACCCGGACCCCCCACTGCTCCGAGATGTCGGGCAGGTACATCCACTCGGTGACCAGGGCTTCAATCTTGCTTTCGATCTCACTCACGTCACCAGACTGCCACCTCCACGGCCCGCCGCGCACCAATCCGCCGCCGGGGCTACCCCGCGACGGCCGACTTCAGTGCCACCGCCGGGTCCGCCGCCCGCACCGGATCGAGCACCGCCGAGCGCTCGACCAGGCGGCGCCCCTGGGTGAGATCGCGCGGGCGGTCCACCGTCAGCAGGGCGCGCAGCGTGCCGTCGCGCAGCCAGAGCACCGCCCAGGAGCGGTCCTGCGGTGAGCCGCGCCAGAGCAGTTCGTCGCCGTCGCCGTGCCGCCCGGCGTACTGCACCATCCGGCCGAACTGCTCCGACCAGAAGTACGGCACCGGGTCGTACGGCAGGTCCGCGCCGAGCACGGCGGCGGCCGCGGCCCCGCCGGACTGCAGCGCGTGGTCCCAGTGCTGGACGGTCAGCCGGGCGCCGGCGCGGGCCGACGGGTAGCTCACGCAGTCGCCGGCCGCGTAGACGCCGGGCAGGGTGGTGCGCAGCCGCTCGTCCACCAGGACGGCGCCGGCGGCGTCCAGCCCGACGCCGGAGCCGGCCAGCCAGTCGGTGGCCGGGCGGGCGCCGATGCCGACCACGACCTCGTCGGCGGGCAGGTGCGAGCCGTCCGCCAGCAGCACCGCGCCGGGCTCGACCGCGGCGACCCCGACGCCGCAGCGCAGCTCCACGCCGGCCTCCGCGTACCAGGCCGCCATCGCCCGGCCGATCCCGAGCGGCAGTGCGCCGGGGACGGGCGCCGGGCCCGCCTCGACGACGGTGACCTCGCAGCCGGCCGCCCGGGCGGCGGTGGCCACCTCGGCGCCGATCCAGCCCGCGCCGACCAGGACCAGGCGCAGCCCCGGGCGGAGCAGGGCGCGCAGGGCCAGCGCGTCGTCCAGGGTGTGCAGCAGGTGGGCGCGCTCGGCGCCGGGCAGCGCGCGCGGGGTGGCGCCGGTGGCGAGCACCAGGGCGTCGTACGGCAGGTCGCCGGCGTCGGTGTGCAGCACACCGGGGGTGAGGCCGGTGGCCCGGCGGCCGGTGAGCAGTTCGACGCCCAGCTGCGCGAGGTCGAGGTCGAGCGGGGTGGCTTCGGCCTTGCCGAGCAGCACCTCCTTGGAGAGCGGCGGCCGGTCGTACGGCTGGTGCGGCTCCTCGCCGACCAGGAGGATCCGCCCCCGCCAGCCACCCCGCCGCAGGCCCGCGGCGCAGTGCGCCCCGGCCAGCCCGGCCCCGACCACGACCACCTGATCCGTCCCGCTCAGCTCTGCCACGCCCGTCACTGTACTGGCGCCCGTCCGGGGCACCAGAGGGCCGTCGAGCCCCGCACCCGGCCCGGGGCCGACCCGCCGACCACTCCGCCGTCCAGCCCGCCGTCCAGCCCTCGTACGCGCCTTCGGTGGCGACAACCCCCGGAGTTATGGTGGGGGCACCATCACGGGAGCCCGGCGGACCGGGCTGAGAGGCGGGCTGACACGGCCTGCGACCGTCCGAACCTGATCCGGGTCATACCGGCGAAGGGAGAACAGCGACTTTGACACGCTTGGCAGCAGGTACCCATGCCGACGTGCTGGTCATCGGCGGCGGCATCATCGGCCTCGCCGTCGCCTGGCGGGCGGCCCGGCTCGGGGTGAGGAACATCGCCGTGGTCGACCCGGACCCCGGCGGCGGCGCCGCCCGGGTCGCGGCCGGCATGCTCGCCCCCGTCACCGAACTCCAGTACGGCGAGGAGCCGTTGCTACGCCTCGGGATGGCCTCCAACGAGCGGTACGCGGCCTTCGCCGCCGAACTCGCCGAGGCCTCCGGCGGTCAGGACACCGGCTACCGCCAGTGCGGCACCGTCGCCGTCGCCCTCGACTCCGACGACCGCGAGGAACTGCGCGAACTGCACGCCTTCCACCGGCGGCTCGGCCTCGACTCGCAGTGGCTGACCGGCCGGGAGGCCCGCAAGCTGGAGCCGATGCTCGCCCCGGGCGTCCGCGGCGGCCTGCACGTCACCGACGACCACCAGGTGGACGGCCGCCGGCTGGCCAGGGCCCTGGTCCTCGCCTGCGAGCGGGCGAACGTACGACTGCACCGCGCCGAGGCCACCGAGCTGCTGGTCGAGGGAGGCCGGGCCGTCGGCGCCCAGCTGGGCACGCGGGAAACCCTGACCGCCGACCGGATCGTGCTGGCCGCCGGCTCCCGCAGTCATCTGCTGCCCGGCCTGCCCGAGGGCGTGCTGCCGGCGATCCGCCCGGTGAAGGGCCAGATCCTGCGGCTGCGGATCCCGCCCGCCTACCGGCCGTTCCTCTCCCGCAACGTCCGCGCGGTGGTGCGCGGTCAGCACCTCTACCTGGTGCCACGCGAGAACGGCGAGCTGGTGATCGGCGCGACCAGCGAGGAGCAGGGCTACGACACCACCGTCACCGCCGGCGGGGTGTACGAGCTGCTGCGCGACGCCCACGAGCTGGTCCCCGGCATCACCGAGCTGCCCCTGGTGGAGACCTCCGCCGGGCTGCGCCCGGGCTCGCCGGACAACGCCCCGCTGCTCGGGCCGACCGCCCTGCCCGGCCTGGTCGCCGCCACCGGCCACTACCGCAACGGCGTGCTGCTCACCCCGGTGACGGCCGACCTGGTCGCCGAACACCTGGTCACCGGCGCGACGCCCGAGCTCGCCGCGCCGTTCTCCCCCACCCGCTTCACCACGAAGGCCCCCGCATGAGCGAGATCGAACTCACCGTCAACGGCGAGCCCCGCCGGGTGCCCGCCGACACCACCCTGGCCGAGGTGGTGACCACCCTCAGCCAGGCCAACTCCGGCGTCGCCGCGGCGCTCAACGAGGCCGTGGTGCCGCGCGGTTCGTGGCCGCTGACCCGGCTGGCCGCCGGCGACCGGGTCGAGATCCTCACCGCCGTCCAGGGAGGCTGACCATGGCCGACGACGTGTTCTCCATCGCCGGGACGACCTTCGGCTCGCGCCTGATCATGGGCACCGGCGGCGCCCCCAGCCTGGAGGTCCTGGAGCAGGCCCTGCGGGTCTCCGGCACCGAGCTGACCACCGTGGCGATGCGCCGGGTCGACACCACCACCCAGGGCTCCGTCCTGGACGTACTGACCCGCAACGGCATCCGCGTCCTGCCCAACACGGCGGGCTGCTTCACCGCCGGCGAGGCCGTGTTGACGGCCCGGCTGGCCCGCGAGGCGCTCGGCACCGACTGGGTGAAGCTGGAGGTCATCGCCGACGAGCGGACCCTGCTGCCCGACCCGATCGAACTGCTGGACGCGGCCGAGACACTGGTCGACGACGGCTTCACCGTCCTGCCCTACACCAATGACGACCCGGTACTGGCCCGGAAGCTGGAGGACGTCGGCTGTGCGGCGATCATGCCGCTGGGCTCGCCGATCGGCTCCGGCCTGGGCATCCGCAACCCGCACAACTTCCAGCTGATCGTGGAGAGCGCGGGCGTCCCGGTGATCCTGGACGCGGGCGCCGGCACCGCCTCGGACGTCGCCCTGGCGATGGAGCTCGGCTGCGCCGCAGTGATGCTCGCCTCGGCGGTGACCCGTGCCCAGAAGCCGGTGCTGATGGCCGACGCGATGCGGCACGCCGTCGAGGCCGGCCGGCTCGCCCACCGGGCCGGCCGGATCCCGCGCCGCTTCCACGCCGAGGCCTCTTCGGCGATGGCCGGCCGGGCCGACCTGGACACCCGCGAGCACCCGGCGTTCTGAGCCCGGAGCGTCCGGGGTGTCACAAGCCGGGCACAGACCGCCCCGGGAGCGGTGCCTCCCGGGGCCGGGGCCGGCCCGCGCACTAGAATCGCCGGGTGGACATGGCCTTGCACGACCCCCTGATCGGTACCCTGCTCGACCGTCGGTACCGGGTCGAGCAGCGCATCGCGGCCGGCGGGATGTCCACCGTCTACCGGGGCACCGACACCCGGCTGGACCGGGTCGTGGCGGTCAAGGTGATGCACCCCTCGCTCGCCGGCGACGAGGACTTCACCGGCCGGTTCATCCGCGAGGCCAAGGCGGTGGCCCGGCTCGCGCACCCCAACGTGGTCAACGTCTTCGACCAGGGCGCGGACGGCGGCCACGTGTTCCTCGCGATGGAGTACGTACCCGGCCGGACCTTGCGCGACCTGCTGCGGGACCGGGGCGCACTGTCCATCCGGGCCGCCCTGGACGTCCTGGAGCCGGTGCTCGCCGCGCTCGGCGCCGCCCACCGGGCCGGTCTGGTCCACCGCGACGTCAAACCGGAGAACGTGCTGATCACCGACGGCGGCCTGGTCAAGGTCGCCGACTTCGGCCTGGTCCGGGTGCTGAACGCCGGCGACGGCGCGGCGAGCTCCGGCACCGCGACCACCGGCACCGTCCTCGGCACCGTCTCCTACCTGGCCCCCGAGCAGATCCGCCCCGGCGCCGGGACCGACCAGCGGGTGGACGTCTACGCGGCCGGCATCCTGCTGTACGAGATGCTCACCGGCCACCGCCCGCACACCGGCGAGAACCCCGTCCAGGTCATGTACCGCCACCTGCACGAGGACGTTCCGGCGCCGTCGCTGACCGTGCCGAGCGTCGTCCCCGAGCTGGACGCGATAGTGGCCGGGGCCTGCGCGCGCGACCCGCGGGCCCGCCCGTACGACGCGGTCGAGCTGCTGGCCTCCCTTCAGCGGGCCCGCCGCGCGCTCACCCCCGCCCAGCTGGACGCCGAGCCGCCCGCCTCCACCCGGCCCAGCCCGCAGTACCCGACCAATGAGCCGACCTCGGTGATACGGCCGGCGGTCGTGGCGCCGCCGGTCGAGCGCACCAGCGTGCTGGACGTCCCGCCGGAGGTGATGGACCAGCTGCTCACCGAGCCGCGCCCGTACGACGAACCGCCGCCGGCGCGCACCCGGCGCCGCGGCCCGTGGCGCCGCCTCCCGCGCAAGCCGCTGATCTGGGCCTCCGTCCTGGCGGCCCTGGTGCTGCTGGTCGGCGGCACCACCTACGCGCTCTCCGGCGCGCTGTACACGACGGTGCCCGGTGTGATCGGCAAGGACCGCGCCGAGGCGCAGCGGATCCTGGACGGCGCGGGGATGCACGGTCGGTTCAGCGAGGTGTACAGCGAGAGCGTCCCGGCCGGGCAGGTGATCTCCACCGACCCCGGGGTCGGGGCGCGGGCCCGCAAGAGTGACGCGGTGGGTGTCACCGTCTCCCGGGGCCCGAAGCGGATCGCCGTCCCCGAGCTGGCCGGCCGGCCCGCCGAGCAGGCCGCCGCCGCCCTGACCGGGGCGCAGCTGGCGCGCGGTGGTGTCACCGAGACGTACCACGACACCGTGCCGGAGGGCTCGGTGATCAGCAGCTCGCCGGTGGCCGGGCAGCAGGTGCCGGAGAACACCCCGGTGTCGCTGGTGGTCAGCAAGGGCATGGTGCCCGTCCCGGACGTCACCGGGATGTCCAAGGACGACGCCGCGAAGGCGCTGCAGGCCGCCGGGTTCGCCATGCAGAGCAGCGGCGTCAACCTGTTCGGCACCGGCAAGGTCTCCAGCCAGTCTCCCGCCCCGGGCGAGCGCCGCCCGCAGCGCTCCGTGGTGACGGTCAACTTCCCTTTCCTCTAAGGATTTTGCCTGGCCTTGAGGCCAGCCGGCGTAGCGTGGGACCAGGCCTGCCCGGCCCCGCCTGCCACGGCCAGGAGGGTTGCGGCGCCGGGATCTCCGGACGGGGCTGCGCGGCGGCCGGTACCCGAGGATGTGGTCGCCATGGGCGGACGGTCCGTCGACGGCTTGAGGGAGCGCGTACGGGGTGCGGTGATCACCCCCGCGGACGAGGGCTACGAACAGGCCCGCCGGGTCTACAACGGCATGGTGGACCGCCGGCCGGCGGCGGTCGTCCGGGTGGCCCACGCCGGGGACGTGATGGCCGCCGTCGACTTCGCCCGGACGAACGCGCTGGAGCTGGCGGTACGCGGCGGAGCCCACAGCGCGCCCGGCTTCGGCACCTGCGACGACGGCCTGGTGATCGACTTCTCCGGCCTGCGCGGCGTCCGGATCGACCCGGTGCGCCGGACGGCCCGCTGCGAGGGCGGCGTCACCTGGGGCGATCTCAACGACGCCGGGTACGCCTTCGGACTGGGGGTGACCGGCGGGATCATCTCCACCACCGGCATCGCCGGGCTGACCCTCAACGGCGGCTTCGGCCACCTCGCCCGGGGGCTGGGGCTGAGCAGCGACAACCTGATCTCGGCCGACGTGGTCACCGCCGACGGGCGGTTCCGGACGGTGAGCGAGGAGGAGGAGCCGGACCTCTTCTGGGCCCTGCGCGGCGGCGGCGGCAACTTCGGCGCGGTGACGTCCTTCGAGTACCGGCTGAGCCCGGTCAAGGACGTGGTCGCCGGGCCGTTCGTCTACGAGCTGGAGCACGCGGCCGATGTGCTGCGGTTCTACCGCGAGTACATCCGGGAGGCCCCCGAACAGCTGGGCCTCTTCCCCGGCTTCCACCGGGCGCCGCCGCTGCCGTTCATCCCGGAGGACCGGGTCGGCGACCCCTTCATCCTGCTGATCCCGTGCTGGTCGGGGCCGCCGGAGCGGGCCGAGGAGGTCCTGGCCCCGCTGCGGGACGCCGCACCCGTGTTCGCCGAGGGGGTCGGCCCGGTGCCGTACCCGGCCTTCGCCTCGGCCTTCGACCCGCTGCTGCCGCCCGGCCTCCAGCAGTACTGGAAGGGCGTCTTCGCGAGCGAGCTGACGGACGGCGCGATCGCCGCGCACGCCGAGCACGGCCCGCTGGTGCCGACGGTCCACTCGGCGGTGCACATCTACCCGATCAACGGCGCCTGCCACCGGGTGCCCGCCGACGCGACGGCCTTCGCGCACCGGGAGGCGACCTTCGCCACCGTGCTCCTGGCGGCCTGGCCGGACCCGGCCGACGACGCGCCGAACACCGCCTTCGTCCGCGACTACTACGCCGCGCTCGCCCCGCACTCCGACGAGGGCGGCTACGTCGGCTTCATGGACCACGACGACCAGCACCGGATCGAGGCCAACTACCGCGGCAACTACACCCGCCTGGCGGAGCTGAAACGGCGGTACGACCCGGGCAACCTGTTCCACCTGAACCAGAACATCCGGCCCTAGGGTCCGGGTCTACCGCAGCGGGCCGTCGCCCGGCTCCTCCTGGTAGGAGTAGCGCTGCTCGCGCCAGGGGTCGGCCAGGTTGTGGTACCCGCGCTCCTCCCAGAAACCGCGCCGGTCGGCCCGCATGTACTCGACCGCCCGCACCCACTTGGGCCCCTTCCAGGCGTAGAGGTGCGGGACGACCAGCCGGACGGGGAAGCCGTGCTCGGCGGTGAGCGGCTCGCCGTTGCGGTGGGTGGCGAAGAGCGTCGCGGGGTCGGCGAAGTCGGCCAGCCGCAGGTTGGCGCTGTAGCCGTACTCGGCCCAGACCATCACATGGGTGACGCCGGGCGCCGGAGGCACCTCCTCCAGCACGGCCGAGGCCGACACGCCCGTCCAGTCGCTGCCGAGGATCGAGAACTTGGTCACGCAGTGGAAGTCGGCGTGGACCGTCGTACGGGGCAGGGCGTTGAAGCCGGCGAAGTCCCAGCGGTGCTTCTCCGCCGAGGCGGTGGCACCGAACACCTGGAAGTCCCAGGCCAGCGGCTTGAAGCGGGGTACGGGCCCGTAGTGCAGGGCGGGCCAGCCACGCTGCGTCCGCTGCCCCGGGGGGAGTCTCGGGTCAGACGGCGGAAGTGGTTCTTGTTCGGACTGACCCATGGCTCCATGGTGACAGACGGCGGACAACGCCCGACGCGCGCCCCTTTCGGGCGCCGTGCGCCCCGCCCGGACGGCCCAATGAGAGACCAAATCGGATATTCCGACACATGTCCTAGTGAGTGTGAACTTACTGGAATTTCGCCCCGGCGCGGTGCCAGGATGCGTGCAGCCGGAGGGTACGGCCGTGAGTCCCGGACGCGAAGCAGGAAGGCACCGCCATGAAGGGCGACACAGAGGTCATCGAATTCCTCAACGAGCAGCTCACCGCCGAGCTGACCGCCATCAACCAGTACTTCCTGCACGCGAAGATGCAGGAGAACTTCGGCTGGACCAAGCTCGCCAAGTACACCCGGCACGAGTCCTTCGACGAGATGAAGCACGCCGAGGTGCTCACCGACCGGATCCTCTTCCTGGACGGGCTGCCCAACTACCAGCGGCTCTTCCACGTCCGGATCGGCCAGACGGTCAAGGAGATGTTCGAGGCGGACCGCCAGGTCGAGGTCGAGGCGATCGACCGGCTGAAGCGCGGGATCGTGGTGATGCGCGCCAAGAACGACGTCACCTCGGCGAACATCTTCGAGTCCATCCTGGCCGACGAGGAGCAGCACATCGACTACCTCGACACCCAGCTGGAACTCCTGGAGAAGCTCGGGGAGGCACTCTACCTCGCCCAGCTGATCGAGCAGCCGGAGTCCTGAGCCCCGGCCGTGCCCTCAGGCCGCGCGCAGCGACCGGGCCGGCGGGGCGACCGGAGCCCCGGCCCCGTCCTGCGGCTCGGCCTCCGAGTCGGCCAGGCCCAGCTTGGCCGCCAGGCGGGCGGTCGGGCAGGGCCGCGCGCCGTGCTCGCCGAGCAGTGCCTGGATGCGCCGGACGCAGGACCCGCAGTCGGTGCCGGCCTTGCAGCCCCGGGCTATCTGGCGCGGGGTGTTGGCACCCGCGTCGATCTCCTTCTTCACCTGGGCCTCGGTGACCGCATGGCACATGCACACGTACATCGCGGGCTCTCCCGGGGTGGTGCGAGGGCGACTGGCTCGAATCGATCTTGACTAAGGCATGCCTTAGCTCACTAAGCCTTACCTTACCCGGCGATCCGGGCCTGAAAAAGCCCCTCCGGGCTCGGGAATCCCGAATCCGGAGGGGCTTTCGTCACATCTGGCCGGCCGCGGGGCCCGCCGGGGGCGACGGCTCAGTTGCCGCCGCGGTACATCTCGGCCACCAGGAAGGCGAGGTCCAGCGACTGGCTGCGGTTGAGCCGCGGGTCGCAGGCCGTCTCGTAGCGCTGGTGCAGGTCGTCGACCAGCACCTCGTCGCCACCGCCGACGCACTCGGTGACGTCGTCGCCGGTCAGCTCCACGTGGATGCCGCCCGGGTGGGTCCCGAGGGCACGGTGCACCTCGAAGAAGCCCTTGACCTCGTCGAGCACGTCGTCGAAGCGACGGGTCTTGTGGCCGCTGGAGGCCTCGAAGGTGTTGCCGTGCATCGGGTCGCAGATCCAGACCGGCTGGGCACCGGAGGCGGTGACCTTCTCCACCAGGGTGGGCAGGTGCTCGCGGATCTTGCCCGCGCCCATCCGGGTGATGAAGGTGAGCCGACCGGGCTCGCGCTCCGGGTCCAGCTTCTCGATCAGGGTGAGCGCCTCGTCGACCGAGGTGGTCGGGCCGAGCTTCACCCCGATCGGGTTGCGGATCCTGGACGCGAACTCGATGTGCGCGTGGTCCAGCTGGCGGGTGCGCTCACCGATCCAGACCATGTGGCCCGAGACGTCGTACAGCTCGCCGGTGCGCGAGTCCACGCGGGTCAGCGCGGTCTCGTAGTCGAGGATCAGCGCCTCGTGCGAGGAGTAGAACTCGACCGTCTTGAACTCCTCCGGCGCCACGCCGCAGGCGTTCATGAACGCCAGCGCGTTGTCGATCTCGCGGGCGAGCTGCTCGTAGCGCTGGCCGGCCGGCGAGTTGCGCACGAAGTCCTGGTTCCAGGCGTGCACCTGGCGCAGGTCCGCGTACCCACCGGTGGTGAAGGCGCGGACCAGGTTGAGCGTCGCGGCGGACGCGTTGTACATCCGCTTCAGGCGCTCCGGGTCCGGGTTGCGGGACTCGGGGGTGAAGTCGAAGCCGTTCACCGAGTCGCCGCGGTAGACCGGCAGCGTCACGCCGTCACGGGTCTCGGTCGACTTGGAGCGCGGCTTGGAGTACTGGCCGGCGATCCGGCCGACCTTCACCACGGGGACGGAGGCGGCATACGTCAGCACGGCCGCCATCTGCAGCAGGGTCTTCAGCTTGTTCCGGATGTGCTCGGCCGAGACACCGTCGAAGGCCTCGGCACAGTCACCGCCCTGCAGGAGGAACGCCTCACCACGCGCCACGGCACCGAGCCGGGCGCGCAGCTGGTCGCACTCGCCCGCGAAGACGAGCGGCGGATAGGAGGCGAGCTCCGCAAGGGTCTTGCGCAGAGCCTCGTGGTCCGGCCATTCAGGCTGCTGCGCCGCGGGCAGGGACTGCCAGGGGTGGGGATTCGTCACGGTCACACGGCAAGGCTACGGGGTGGGACAACCGATTTGTGACCGCCGCTCGGTGGGTGAGACACCCGGTGGACATTCGTGTGAGGCGCCTCACGCCGCCCGCCGGATCCGCTACTCTCGACGCATGAACACGCCGCACACCTTCTCCTGGTGGTGGGCCGACCCCTCGGGTGGCCCACAGAACGCGCGTTCCTAGACGAACACGACGGCCGCCCCTCGGGGCGGCCGTCGGCGTTTGCGCAGACGGCCCTCCCGGGAGCGGAACCCCGAGTCACCGCACCCCGCCCTCCCGGAAGGAAGCCGCCACCGTGACCACCGCTGCCGACCTGCTCGCCCGCCTCACCGGCCCCGACGCCCCGGCGTTCGCCCTGCTGCACCGCCGCGCCCCCCGGCTCGCCCCGGACACCGTCGAGGTGCTGCTGGGCACCGTCGACGGCTACGAGCGCCTCGCCGACCTGCCGGTCCGAGCGGGCGTCCCGGCCGACGGCCCGGTGCACGACCTGCTCGCGCTCGTCCCCTACCGGCAGATCCGCGAGCGCGGTTTCGAGGCGGTGGACGACGCCACCCCGTTGCAGGCGCTGTCGGTGACCGAGCAGTACGCCCTCCCGCTGGCCGAACTGACCCGCGCGCTCCCGCAGGTGCCGTTCACGCTGACCGGCGGCGCGTTCGACATCGACGACCAGGAGTACGCCGGCATCGTCCGCCGGGTGATCGCGGAGGAGATCGGGCGCGGCGAGGGCGCCAACTTCGTGATCCGGCGCGACTTCACCGCCACCCTGGAGGCCCCCGGCGGAGCCGCAGACGGACACTGCTCCCCCGCGCTCGCGCTCACGCTCTTCCGCCGGCTGCTGGAACAGGAGCGCGGCGCCTACTGGACCTTCCTGGTGCACACCGGCGAGAGGGTGCTGGTCGGCGCCTCCCCCGAGGTGCACGTCCGCCAGAGCGGCGGCACGGTCGTGATGAACCCGATCTCCGGCACCTACCGCTATCCGGCCGGCGGCTCCGACATCGACTCGCTGCTCGCCTTCCTCCGCGACCCCAAGGAGCTGGAGGAGCTCACCATGGTGGTCGACGAGGAACTCAAGATGATGTGCACCGTCGGCGACCTCGGCGGCCAGGTGCTCGGCCCCCGGCTCAAGGAGATGTCCCACCTCGCGCACACCGAGTACGAGCTGCGCGGGCGCACCTCGCTGGACGTCCGCGAGGTGCTGAAGGAGACCATGTTCGCCGCCACCGTCACCGGCAGCCCGGTCCAGAACGCCACCCGGGTGATCAGCCGCTACGAGCGCGGCGGGCGCGGCTACTACGCCGGCGCGCTCGCCCTGATCGGCCGCTCGGCCAGCGGCGGTCAGCAGCTGGACTCCCCGATCTGCATCCGCGCCGCCGACATCGACCCGGCCACCGGCCGACTGGTCGTCCGGGTCGGGGCGACCCTGGTCCGCCACTCCGACCCGGACTCCGAGGTCGCCGAGACCCATGCCAAGGCCGCCGGGGTGCTCACCGCGATCGGCGCCCGCCCGGCCCCCGCCCGGGTGCCGAACCCGTCCGGCCCGCGGCTCGCCGACGACCACCGGGTCCAAGCCGCGCTGGACGCCCGGCGCGCCGACCTCGCCCCGTTCTGGCTGCGGATGCAGGAGCCGGCCCCGGTCACCCAGGCCGCGCCCACCCTGGTGGTGGACGGCGAGGACACCTTCACCTCGATGCTCGCCCACCTGCTGACCTCGCTCGGCCACCAGGTCACCGTGGCCCGGTTCGACGAGCCCGGCCTGCGCGCACGGGTCGCCGCCCACCCCGGCCCGCTGGTGCTCGGCCCCGGCCCTGGGGACCCGGCCGCCGCCGACGACCCCAAGATGGCCGTGCTGCGCCCGATCGTCGCCGACGCGCTGGCCGCCGTCCGCTCCGGCGCCCGCACCGCGCCGCTGCTCGCCGTCTGCCTGAGCCACCAGCTGCTCGCGGACGTCCTCGGCCTGCCGCTGACCCGCAAGGTCGTGCCCCACCAGGGCGCGCAGGAGACGATCGACCTCTTCGGCGCCCGGCACACGGTGGGCTTCTACAACACCTTCACCGCGCGCTGCTCGGACGAGGACGCGGCCCGGCTCGCCGCCGAGGGCGTCGAGGTCTCCCGGGACGCGCTGACCGGTGACGTCCACGCGCTGCGCGGCCCCGGCTTCGCCGGCCTGCAGTTCCACCCGGAGTCGGTGCTCACCCGGGACGGGGTCGGCATCGTCGCCGGCCTGCTGCGGGCGGCCGCCGCCGTCCGCGGCTGAGGCCCCGGCGGGGCGTGCCGGACGGCGCGCCCCGCCCGGGACCGATCGCGTCGGACCGCGTCAGACCGCGTCAGATCTCGTCGTCCAGGCCCTGCTCGATCGCGTACCGGACCAGCTCGACCCGGTTGTGCAGCTGGAGCTTGCCGAGGGTGTTCTGGACGTGGTTCTGCACCGTGCGGTGGGAGAGCACCAGCCGGTCGGCGATCTGCCGGTAGGACAGGCCCTTGGCGACGAGCCGCAGCACCTCGGTCTCCCGCGCCGTCAGCTGGGGGGCGGCGGGGGCCGTCGGGGTGCCCGGTTCGGCGGCCAGCCGACGGAACTCGCCGAGCACCAGCCCGGCCAGGCCCGGGGTGAAGACCGCGTCGCCGACGGCGGTGCGGCGCACCGCGTCCAGCAGTTCCTCGCGGCCGGCCGACTTCACCAGGTAGCCGGTCGCCCCGGACTTCACCGCCTCCAGCACGTCCGCGTGCTCACCGCTCGCGGAGAGCACCAGGACGCGCACCGAAGGGTCCTGGGCGACCACCTGGCGGCAGGCCTCGGCACCGGACAGGCCGGGCAGGTTGAGGTCGAGCACCACCACCTGCGGGGTGCAGGCGCGGGCCCGGCGGACGGCCTCCTCGCCGTCCCCGGCGGTGGCCACCACGTCCAGCCCGGCCTCGGCGAGGTCGCGCGAGACGGCGTCGCGCCACATCGGGTGGTCGTCCACGACCATCACCCGCACCGGCGCCTCGGCGGCCGCCGGCCGGCCGGTCGTCGGCCGCTCTGCCATCGGCTGGTCGGTCATCGGCTGGTCAGTCATCAGAAACCTTCCTCGGGACGCGCAGTTCGACCTCGACCCCCTCCCCGGGCACCGAGTACAGCTCGGCAGTACCGCCGAGGTCCAGCAGCCGGCCGCGGATCGACTGGGAGACGCCCAGCCGGCCGGCCTGCTCCGCCTCGCCGAGCCGGCCGGGCGCGAAGCCCGGCCCGTCGTCGCGGATGCTGACCGTGACGGCCTGCGGCTCGTCCTCCAACAGGATCCAGGCGCGCGCCCCGGGACCGGCGTGCCGACGGACGTTGTCCACCGCGGCGCCGACGGCCGCGGCCAGCTCGCCGGCCGCCGGGCCGGGCAGCAGGACCGGGGTGCCGGGGGCGGAGAGGGTGATCCGCTCGTCCGTGTGGGGGCCGAGCAGGGTGCGCAGGTCCTGCGGCTCCAGCGGCGCGCGCTGGGCGGGCAGCGGGCCGCCGCTCATCAGAGCCCGCAGCGCGCGCTCCTGTTCCCCGGCCAGTCGGCCGAGCTCGGCGAAGTCCGCCTCCCGGCCGGTGCCCTGCTCGGCGCCGCGGCGCTGGACCAGGGCGAGCACCTGGAGCACGCCGTCGTGGATGTCCCGGGAGAGCCGCTCGCGCTCCCGGTTCGCGGCCTCGACCTGGAGCGCCCGGGTCAGCGTCGCCTCGCTGGCGCGGGCGAGTTCGATGACGTAGCCGATCGCGCAGCCGGCCACCATCAGCAGCACGATGTTGTGGATGTTGTCGCCGGTCGGACCGCCGTGGCCGAGGATGTTGGCCACCCCGATCACCGACCCGGCCGCCGCCGCCCAGCGCCAGCCGCCCCGGCCCGCGAAGCCCAGGACGGTGCCGGCCGCCCAGATGGTGGGCAGGGTGGGCGCGCCGTGGCTGATCCGGGCCGGATCGTCGGTCATCCCGCTCATCACGATGCCGGTGACGACGAGGGTGAGGTCGGTGCCGAGCACGTACCAGGTGCAGCGCTGCGGTCCGGCGAAGGCGCGGGTACTGGCCAGCGTCCAGAGCGTCAGCGCGCCGAGGTAGATCCAGCCGGCGACGGGGTGCAGGAAATCCAGGTAGGAGTTGAAGTAGCGCAGCACCGCGTAGCAGAGCGCCAGCATCCGGAAGAACGAGATGGCCCGCCAGAGCGGCAGTTCGACGGACATGCCGCCGGCCGCGACCGCTGCGCCGACCGACCCCGTTCTATTGCCGTCCGTCATCTCCGCGCCCCTCCCCGGCGGGCGGGCCTACGCCGACCCGCTCTCCTTCTGCTCCTGCTCGGCGGCCTTCTGGGCCTTCTCCGCCTCGGCCTTCTCGGCCTTGGCGGCGGCCTGTTCGGCCTTCTGAACGGCCTTGCGCTCGGCGTCGGCGCGCTTCTTGTCGTCGGCGATCTGCCGCTTGGCGGCGGTCGCGTAGATGTCCACGTACTCCTGGCCGGAGAGCCGCATGATCTCGTACATCACCTCGTCCGTCACCGAACGGAGGATGAAGCGGTCGTTCTCCATGCCGTGGTAGCGGGAGAAGTCCAGCGGACGGCCGATCCGGATGCCCGGACGGATGCCGAAGTTGGGCACCACCTGGCCGGGCGGCTGCACCTTCTCGGTGTCGATCATCGCGACCGGGATCACCGGCGCACCGGTGGCCAGCGCGACGCGGGCCAGGCCGCCGACCTTGCCGCGGTACAGCTTGCCGTCGGGCGAGCGGGTGCCCTCCGGGTAGACGCCGAACAGCTCACCGCGCTCCAGCACGGCGATCGCGCTGCGGATCGCCGCCTCGCCGGCGCCGCGCACACCCGAGCGGTCCACCGGCAGCTGGCCGACGCCCTTGAAGAAAGCGGCCGTCAGCTTGCCCTTCAGGCCGGGCGTGTTGAAGTACTCCGCCTTGGCGATGAAGGTCACCCGGCGCTTGATCAGCGCTGGGAAGAAGAAGGAGTCCGAGAACGAGAGGTGGTTGCTCGCGATGATCGCGGCACCCTCGGTGGGGATGTTCTCCTCACCCTCGATCCACGGCCGGAAGAAGATCCGTAGCAGTGGCGCGACGATCATCTTCATCAGTCGGTAGAACAACCCGGGCCTCCTGTTATGCGGACCGGTCGATCCTAATGCCCCGCGGCCACCGCCCGCGCCCCGCCCCGCCCCGGCGGGGTGTCCGGCAGGGGTGTACGGCGTGTGCGGGCCGTGGGACGATGCGGTTTCCGCAGCCCGCCGTTGCACCGCCCCCGTTTCCCAACGCGCCGCCGCCCGCGAAGGAGCCCGCCATGCCGCTGCTGCCCGGTGCCGAACCGTACCGCCACCGGGGCGGGCCGGTGGGTGTGCTGCTCTGCCACGGATTCACCGGCTCACCGCAGTCGCTGCGCCCGTGGGCCGAGGAACTGGCGGCGGCCGGGTTCACCGTCTCGCTGCCGCTGCTGCCCGGCCACGGCACCCGCTGGCAGGACATGCAGGTGACCCGCTGGGAGGACTGGTACGCGGAGGTCGAACGGGAGTTGCTGGCGCTGGCCGCCGAGTGCGAGCAGGTCTTCGTCTTCGCCCTGTCGATGGGCGGCGCACTGGCGCTGCGGCTGGCCGCGCTGCACGGCCCGGTGATCTCCGGGCTGGTGCTGGTCAACCCGTCGGTGCGTTCCGACAACCCCGCGAGTGTGCTGCTTCCGGTCCTGCGCCACCTGGTGCCGAGCCTGCCAGGGATCGCCGACGACATCGCCCGTCCGGGCTCGGTCGAGGTCGGCTACGACCGGACACCGCTGCACGCCGCCTGGTCACTGGCCCGGCTCTGGAAGGACGTCCGCCGGCGGCTGCCGCAGGTGACCCAGCCGGTGCTGCTCTTCCGCAGCCCGCACGACCACGTCGTCTCACCGGCCAACTCGGAACTGGTGTTGGCGCGGATATCCTCGACCGATGTGACGGAGCGGTTGTGCCAGCGCAGCTACCACGTCGCGACGCTGGACCACGACGCGGCGGAAATATTCGCGGCCGGCCAGGACTTCATCCGACGGCTGGCTCCCGCACACGCGGCGGGCGTCACCCGGGTCGAATCCGACGATCACCAAGGCTGAAGGGCCGGAAGTGCACGAGAGCAGCACGGCGGGCGGCGAGGACGAGGCGCCCCGCGAGGACGCGGAGAACACGAAGGCCGACGCCGCGAAGGCCGAGGCCGCCAAGGCCGACGAGGTGAAGGCCGAGGGTGCGAAGGGCGGGGGTGCGAGAGGCGGGGGCCCCGCGGGGGAGACCGCGGAGGCCGCTCCGGCGCCCGAACCGGCCCGGGTGCGGCGCGCGCCCGAGCGCAGCCAGGCCGAGCAGGACGCGATCTTCGCCGCGCTGGTCGCCCAGTTCGACGACCCCGTCGATCTCAACAACCCGAACTGGCCGGAGGTCGAGGACCACCGGGCGCGCGGCGGGTCCAAGGGCGGCTTCAAGGAGAACCCGGACCACCGCGCCGGCCCGGACGACCTCGCCGACCTGGCACCGCAGCCCCGGCCCCGCTCCGGCCGGCCGGTGATGCCGGCGGGCGGCTCGGGCCCGCGCGACTTCGAGCTGACCGAGGAGACGGACGAGGGCCACTTCGTCCCGCCGGAGCCGCCACCGCTGCCCGCCGCCGACACCACCGCCAAGTTCGCCTGGCTCGCCGTGCTCGGCGGGCCGGCCCTGCTGCTGTTCGACGCGGTGGTCTGGCGCGAGGTGGCCGGCTGGCCGGCCTGGGTCGGCGTGACCGCCTTCCTCGGCGGCTTCGTCACCCTGGTGGTCCGGATGAAGGAACGCGACGAGGACGAGCCGGAGGATCCGCACGGCGGCGCCGTCGTCTAGGCCCTGTCCGGCGTCGCGCGCGCCCGACCCGAGCGGCCGGACCCGGCCTCGGCCCGGTCCGGCCGCTCCTCGGGGCCAGGGGTTCAGCCGGCCGGGAGTTCCAGGACGGCGAGCACCGGCAGGTGGTCGGTGGCGGCCCGCAGATCGGCCTCGGTGACACCCGGCAGGCCGTGCGGCACTCCGCAGGCGAGGACCCGGATGCCGGGGCCGGCGAAGACGGCGTCGATCCGCTGGTAGGGGTTCTCCGGGACGGACGTGAAGGTGCCGCCCCAGGGCGCCGCGAGGTGGCCGTCCTGCAGCCGGCCGGCCAGCAGCCGCCAGCCGGCGCCGTCCGGGTGCTCGTTGAAGTCCCCCGCCACGACGCCGAGTTCGGCGATCTTCAGCTGGTCGAGCAGCAGCTCGAACTGGCCGTACCGCTCCTCGGCGTCCAGGCTCAGATGGCAGCTGGTGACAGTGAACGGCGCCGAGCCGGCCACCCGGACCAGCGCGCTCGCGATGCCGCGCGCGTGCAGCCCGCGGGTCTTGGGCAGCAGCCGGTCGTGGACGGCGAGCACCTCCACGCCGAGCCGGCCGAGCAGCAGCGGGCCGGCGGCGGTCCGGCCGCCGCCGGCCAGCACCACGGTGCCGGTCTGCTGCGCGAGCCAGGCCGCCCGGCCCTGCGGGCGCCAGTAGCGCGGTGACTCCTGGATGCAGACGACGTCCGGCTCGCAGGCCCGGATCACCCGAACGAGGGCATGCCGGTCGTCGCGCAGCGAGCGGATGTTGTAGCTGAGCAGCCGCAGCCGCCGCGGCCCGGGCGGCGGCAGGTCGGTCGGTCCGGTGGTCATGGCGGTCCTCCCCTTTCGTCCGGTGACGACCGTACGGCAGGGGCCCGCCGGGGCGGGCGGAACACGACGGCGGCGGCGCGACCGGGCTCGGGGGTCCGGTCGCGCCGCCGCCGTCGGCGGATCCGGCTCAGACGGTACGGGCCAGGTCCGCCGCACCGGCGATCCCGGCGGCGGAGCCCATCGAGGCGAGCACCACCTCGGCGCGCGGGCGGTGCACCCCGCCGGTCAGGTAGTGCTCGAAGGCCTTGGCGACCGGGTCGAGCAGCAGCCGGCCGGAGTCGGAGACCCCGCCGCCCAGCACGAAGACGGCCGGGTCGAAGAGCGCGGCGAGGTCGGCCATGCCCCGGCCCAGCCAGTCGGCCAGCTCCGCGTAGCACTCCAGGGCGAGCGGGTCGCCCGCCTCGGCCGCCTCGGTGATGTGGATGCCGCGGATGGTCTCGGCGACACCGTCGTTGAGCTCCAGCATCCGCCGGCCGCGCACCGGGTCGGCGGCGGCCATCTCCCGGCCGTAGCGGCGCAGCGCCCGGCCGGAGCCGTACTGCTCCCAGCAGCCCTTGCCGCCGCAGCCGCAGGGCAGGCCGTCGGGGACCATGTTGAGGTGGCCGATCTCGCCGGCCACGCCGAACCGGCCGCGGTGCAGCCGGCCGTCCAGCACGATCCCGCCGCCGATGCCGGTGCCGACGGTGATCAGCACCATGTCCGAGTACTCGGCGGCGGCGCCGAAGCGGAACTCGGCCCAGGCGGCGCAGTTGGCGTCGTTCTCGACCACGGTGTCCAGGCCGGCGAGCTCCTCGATCCGGCCGCGCAGCGGCTCGTCCTCCCAGTCGATGTTGGGGGCGAAGATCACCGTGGAGCGGTCGCGGTCGACGAAGCCGGGGGCGCCGACACCGGCCGCCACGACGTCGGGGTACTGCTCCTTGAGCTCGCGCACGGCCTGCGCGATGGCGTCGACCGCCCACTGCGGGTCGGCCGGGGTGGGCACCCTGGTCCGGGCCAGGATCTCGCCCGCCTCGTTGACCACGCCTGCCGCGATCTTGGTCCCGCCGACATCGACGCCGATGGTCAGAGCCATGTGTCCCTCAGCTATTCACTCGTTCCCGCTGGACGGAACGGTACCGCCCAACCCTGCTCCCGTACACACCGTCGCCTACATTAACCGAAGACAATTCGTAGCCAAGCTCGCTGATCAGCTTCAAAAGTCGTACATTCCGACCCGCTCCGTCACAGCGGGAGTCCACACCGTCACTACCCGGGGGTCAGGGCTTCACTGCTTGTCGGACGGTCCGTCAGGCGTGTCGAGATCGATCCGCTCGCTGCGGGCGCCGTCGCCGGCCGTCCAGCGGTACTCGTGGCCGGCCACGGCGGCCCGGTAGGCGGCCAGCAGCTCGCTGCCGGCGGCGGCCAGTCCGGTACCGGCGGCCGACAGGTGGTCGTACACCTCGGGCTGCTTCTCGCGCAGGCGGTCGGCGAGGCCGGCCAGCGAGATCAGGGTCTCGGCGCTCGTCTCCTGGGCCTTCTGGCCGACGACGGCGGCGAACCGGCGCACCTCGTCCACCAGCGGGCCCAGCTCCGGGCCGAACGGGTGCTCGGCGGCCTGCTCGGTGCGGTCGTCGGCAGTGGTCATCGCGGGCGTCTCCTCAGCTCCGGCCGCGCCTGCGGCCCCTGGGCCCGACGCTACCGGACCCCGCGACGGGCCCCGGACGAGCGCCGGACCGCCCCGGGCCGAAGGGCGCGCCGGTACCGAAGGGGAGAGGTGAGGGAGCGCCGACCGTCGGCACCGGGTCGGAGCGCCCGGCGGCGAGCGGGCGAGGGACAGCTCAGCCGCGCGGCCAGAGCGCCGGATCGGGCGCGAAGCGGACGGCGAGCGCCCCGTCCTGCAGGCCCGCGCCCGCGACCGTGCAGCGGCGCAGCGCCGAGGGCAGCGCGAGCACCCGCCGGTGGGCGCCGAGGCCGACCACGAGTTCGTCACCGCGTCGCACCAGGTCCAGGTCGGCCCGCTCCGCGCCGGGCAGTGGGAGGTGCCAGACCAGCAGCCCGTCCTCGGCCAGCCGGTCCTCGACGGTCCACGGCTCGGGGTCGAGCGGGGCCGGGCCGGGGCCGGTGCCGTAGAGGCGGTCGGCGACGGCCTCCAGGGTGACCTCGGCGAGCCCGGTGACCAGCACCGGGACGTCGCTCGCGGCGGCCAGCCCGGCCAGCTCCTCCTGCCGGCGGCGGGCCAGCCCGGCCAGCCAGGGGTCCGCCGAGTCGGCGGCGGCGTCCGGCAGCGCGCCGTGCACCACCACGGCGTCCGGCCGGTGGCCGTGCAGGGCCAGCCCGGCCCGGATCCGGCGCAGTTCCTCGAACGGGTGGGCGTCGGCGGCGGTGACCAGGCGGACGCCGGTGCCGGGCGCGGCGATCGCCGCGCGGGCCTCGGCGAGGGCGGCGGCCGCCTTGGTCCGGCCCTCGTAGAGCCAGTCGGCGGGCATCGGCACCCCGGCCAGACCGGCCAGCAGCGGGCGCAGCGCCCGGGCGGCCTGGCGCTGCTCGGGCACGAGCCGGGCCAGGTAGCGCTCCAGCTGTTCGGGCAGGGCGAGCGTGGCGATCAGCTCGGCGGGCGGCGGGGCGAGCACCACCAGGACGTCGGCCTCGGCGGCGGGCAGGGCGCGGAGCAGGGCGAGCCGGGCCGTGCCGGGCAGGGCGGTGAGCTCCTCGGGGTCGAGCGGCTCCGCGCCGAGCAGGTCGAGAGCGGGCTTGATCCGGCCGCCGATGTCGCCGAGGACGCGGCGGAACGCGGCCTGCTCGTCGATCCGGGCCACGGTCAGGCCGGGGGCGTACACGGCCGGTTCGGGCTCCAACCGCGTACCGAGGACGGTGTCCAGGGTGCGGTGCGGGTCGTCGGCGGCCAGCAGCAGGGTGCGCCGGCCCTGCCGGGCGGCGTGCAGGGCGGTGGCGGCGGCCACCATGGGCGCCGCCGCGTCGCCGCTGACCAGGATGGTGCGTGTCGCCGTCATGCCGTCCAGCCCCGTTTTCTCGGCGTCAACCTTCGACGCGCTTCTTCAGCCCGGCCAGGGCCCGGTCGATGATGACCTTCTCGGCCTTGCGCTTGATCATCCCGAGCATCGGGATCTTGACGTCGACGGCCAGCTGGTAGGTGACCTCGGTCCGGCCGCCGTCCAGCGGGGCGAGCGAGTAGGAACCGTCCAGCGAGCGGAGCATCTGGCTGCGCACCAGCGTCCAGCCGACCTCGCGGTCGTCGTCCCAGGTGTAGGCGAGGACGTGCTCGTCACGGATGGCGCCGGCGTCGAGCAGCAGGCGCACCTGGGCGGCGCGGCCGTTCTCGGCGGTCTCCAGCACCTCGACCTCCTTCACCTCGCCGGTCCAGGCCGGGTAGGCGGCGAAGTCGGCGATCACGGCCATGACCTTCGCCGGGGTCGCGTCGATGGTGATGCTCGACCTGGTGTGCTCCGCCATGGAATGGCCCTCCGCGTCGTCCCTTGCTGCCGGCCCGGCCGAGCCTGCTCGGTCGGGTGCGCCCGGAGCAGGCTATCGCGACCGGCGATCCCTCAGGTCCAGGGCTGTCAGGCGCGAAGTCCCGGGCCCGGGGGCACTCGCAGGCTACCGGCCGGTCACCGCCGGGCTGCCGTAGGGTGCCATTCGAACGACCCGGTCACGGCCTGGTCGGACCGGGTAAAGGTGTGACACTTCGAACACCGGAGCCGACCCCCCTGGTCGAAGCTGCCTACCGGGCAGTAACGTCCTGCCGTCCCGCAGCGTCGCGAACGAGGAGCAGTCTTGCTCGACTTCAGCCTTCCGGCCCTCTACCAGGTACCGAGCGGCGGTAACCTCTCCGACCTCGTGCACCAGAACGCCGAGCGACACCCGGACGTCGTGGTGCTCAGCCGCAAGGTGGACGGCCGGTGGCAGGGGTTGACCGCCGCCCAGTTCCTGGTCGAGGTGCACGCCGCCGCCAAGGGACTGATCGCCGCGGGCATCGAGCCCGGCGACCGGGTGGGCATCATGTCCCGCACCCGCTACGAGTGGACGCTGCTGGACTTCGCGATCTGGACGGCCGGCGCGATCACCGTGCCGGTGTACGAGACCTCCTCCGCCGAACAGGTGGAGTGGATCCTCGGCGACTCCGGGGCGGTGGCCGTGCTCACCGAGACCGCCCAGCACGCGGCGGTGGTCGAGGAGGTCCGGGCGCGTCTGCCGCTGCTGCGGCAGACCTGGCAGATCGAGGGCGGCGCGCTGGCCGCGCTGGCCGAGGCGGGGCAGCACGTCCCCGACACCACCGTCACCGAGCGCCGCTCGTTGGCGACGGCCGACTCGATCGCCACCATCGTCTACACCTCGGGCACCACCGGCCGCCCCAAGGGCTGTCAGCTGACCCACGCCAACTTCATGGCCGAGTGCGGCAACATCGTGGAGCGGCTGGCCCCGCTGTTCCGCACCGGCGAGAGCTCGGTCCTGCTCTTCCTGCCGCTGGCCCACGTGCTCGGCCGGATCGCGGAGATCGCCCCCGCGATGGCCCCGATCAAGCTCGGCCACGTGTCGGACATCAAGGACGTCACCGCCGAGCTGGCGGCGTTCCGGCCCACCCTGATCCTGGGTGTGCCGCGCGTGTTCGAGAAGGTCTACAACACCGCCCGGGCGAAGGCCCAGGCCGACGGCAAGGGCAAGATCTTCGACCGGGCCGCCGACACCGCGATCGCGTACAGCCGGGCGCTGGACGCCGGCGGTGCGGGCCTGGGCCTGCGGATCAAGCACAAGATCTTCGACAAGCTGGTCTACAGCAAGCTGCGCGCCGCGCTCGGCGGCCGGGCCACCCACGCGATCTCCGGCGGCGCCCCGCTCGGCGAGCGACTCGGCCACTTCTACCGGGGCATCGGCTTCACCGTGCTGGAGGGCTACGGCCTGACCGAGACCTGCGCGGCCACCGCCTTCAACCCGTGGGACAAGCCGAAGATCGGCACGGTCGGCCAGCCGCTGCCCGGCGCCGCCGTACGGATCGCCGAGGACGGCGAGGTCCTGTTCAAGGGCCCGCAGGTGTTCACCGGCTACTGGAACAACCCGCAGGCCACCGCCGACGCGCTGAAGGACGGCTGGATCTCCACCGGGGACATCGGCTCGCTGGACTCCGAGGGCTACCTCACCATCACCGGCCGCAAGAAGGAGATCATCGTCACCGCGGGCGGCAAGAACGTCGCCCCGGCCGTGATCGAGGACCGGATCCGCGCGCACGCGCTGATCGGCGAGGTGATGGTGGTCGGCGACCGCAAGCCGTTCATCGGCTGCCTGGTCACCGTGGACGAGGACTTCTTCCCCAAGTGGAAGGAGCTGAACGGCAAGCCGGCCACCGCCACGGTGGCCGAGCTGCGCGAGGACCCGGACCTGCTCGCCGCCGTCCAGGCCGCCGTGGACGACGGCAACGCCGCCGTCTCGCATGCCGAGGCCGTCAAGAAGTTCCGCCTGCTGGACACGGTCCTCTCCGAGGAGAGCGGCCACCTCACACCGTCGCTCAAGCTCAAGCGCAACCTCGTGCTGAAGGACTTCGCGGCCGACGTCGAGGCGATCTACCAGCGCTGACCGTACGGTGCGGGGCCCCGCCGCGGCGGGGCCCCGCACCGCGCCGTCAACCGGCCAGCAGCGAGGTGAGCCGCCCGGCGAGCAGGTCCCACCGCCAGGAACGGTCCACCCAGCGCCGGCCGGCCTCGCCGAGGCGCCGGCGCAGTTCCTCGTCGTTCAGCAGCCGGACGATCCGCTCGGCCGCGGCGGCCGGCGAGCCGCCCGACACCACGTAGCCGGTCTCGCCCTCCAGCACCGCGTCCGGCGCGCCGCCGGAGTCCCCAGCCACCACCGGCAGCCCGGTCGCCGAGGCCTCCAGGTAGACGATGCCCAGGCCCTCGACGTCCAGCCCGCCCCGCCGGGTGCGGCAGGGCATCGCGAAGACGTCCCCGGCGCCGTAGTGCGCGGGCAGCTCCGACCACGGCACCGCCCCGGTGAACCGCACCGCCGCGCGGACGCCCCGGGCCTCGGCGAGCTTCTCCAGGTCCGCCCGGTAGGGGCCGTCGCCGACGATCAGCAGCACGGTGTCCGGCACCTCGGCGAGGATCTGCGGCATCGCCTCGATCAGGGTGTCCTGGCCCTTGCGCGGCACCAGCCGGGAGACGCAGACCACCACCGGCCGGTCGGCGAGCCCGAGCCGGCGGCGCAGCTCGGCGCCGCCCGAGTCGGGGTGGAAGGTCCCCTCGTCGACCCCCGGCGGCAGCTGCACCATCCGGGCCGCCGCCTGCGGGCCGACCGCGTCGGCGATCCGGGAGCGGGTGTACTCGCCGAGGTAGGTGAGGGTGTCGGTGCCGGCGCCGATCCGGCGCAGCAGCTGCCGGGCCGCCGGGAGCTGGGCCCAGGCGGCCTCGTGCCCGTGCGTCATGCCGAGCAGCCGCCGGGCCCCGGCGCGGCGCAGCGCGGGTGCCATCAACCCGAGCGGGGCGGCCGCGCCGAACCAGACCGAGTCGCACTTCTCGGCCCGGAGGATCTCGGCGGCCCGGCGGGTGACCCGCGGTGTGGGAACCATCACCTTCGTCCGGTCGCGGATCACCGGGAACGGCTGTTCGGCGTCGAAGCGGGCGACCTCGCTGCCGTCACGCCAGGTCGACGCGTAGACCACCACGCTCCCGGCGGGCTGACGGACAGCCATGTTGTGGACGAAGGCCTGGATGCCGCCGGGGCGCGGCGGGAAGTCGTTGGTGACGATCAAGGTCTTGTGCATCAGGCCACGGCTCGCTCGGTCGGGGGGTGCTCGGTGTACCGCTGGGTGATCCGTACGATAGGTCAACACCATGACCCGCCGGGAACGGATCCGCGCACGGCAACCGTTTCACCCCCGGGTCTGTCCTAGAACCTAGGCAGCCGTTGTGGCCCCGCCGAACGTGGCGCCGCGCCCGGCACCGGCCGCCCGGGCGTCCGTCGCGCGGCGCCTCCGGTGGGACGTCCGAGACGAACGAGGGAGCGCAGTGGAGTTGGCCCCGGCCACCAAGTCCGGTTCACCCAGCGGCGCCGACGGACCCGGCACGGCGCTGGCCGTCCGCCAGGAGCCCGTACCGGCCCCCGCAGGCCCCTCCCGGCGTACCGGGGCACTCTGTGCGCTCGTCGGGACGTGGCTGGCCTCCCGGACGCTGCTGCTGCTGCTCGTGACCGGCGTGCTGCGGATGGCCGGCGGGGACATCACCACCGACGTCTGGCTGATCTACCACGGCTGGTACGGCGTCCTGCAGACCGGCACCTTCCCGCTGGACGACGTGACCTGGCAGTACCCGCCCGGCGCCGCCCTGGTGATCATGCTGCCCGGGCTGCTGCCCTGGTCCTACGTGGTCTCCTTCTGGGTGATCTGCGGGATCGCCGACGCCGTCGCGATGGCCCTGCTGGTGCGGACCGGACTGCGCAAGGGCCGGGCCCTGACCGGCGCCTGGGTCTGGGTGGCCGGCGTGCCGCTGCTCGGCCCGATGATCTACAACCGGTACGACGTCATCGTCACCGCGGTCGCGGTGGCCGGCCTGCTGGCGCTGATCCGCCGCCCGGCGATCGGCGGGCTCCTGCTGGGACTGGGCGGGATCATCAAGATCTGGCCGCTGATCGGCCTGATCGGCACCCCGTCCGGCCGCCGCACCCGCCGTGCGTGGACCGCCGCCGCGGCCACCGCCGTCTCGGTGGGCTTCCTGCTCGCGGCCGGGATGAACGGCGCGTTCGAGTTCCTGACCTTCCAGAAGGACCGAGGCGTCGAGGTGGAGTCGGTGGGCGCCCTGCCCCTGCACTTCGCCCGGATGGCCGGCGCCTGGGACGGCAGGGTGACGATGAACTACGGCTCGGTCGAGATGCTCGGGCCGTGGGTGTACGTGGTCGGCAAGGTCATGATGGCCGGCAGCCTGCTGGGCTTCGCCTGGCTGCTGCTCTGGCGCTTCACCTCCAAGCGCCGCAACGCGGCCACCATGTACGACGCGGCGCTGGCCGCGCTGCTGATCTTCACCGTGACCAGCCGGGTGATCAGCCCGCAGTACCTGGTCTGGCTGGTCGGCGTGGCGGCGGTCTGCCTGACCGTGCGCGGCACCAGCCAGCGGCCGGTGGCGCTGCTGATCCTGGCCGCGACGCCGTTGACCCTGGTGGAGTTCCCGCTGCTCTTCAGCGAACTGGTCGGCAGCGAGCCCTGGGCCGTCACCGCGCTGACCCTGCGCAACCTGCTGCTGCTGACCGCCGCCGGGCTCTCCTGCGTCCGGCTCTGGCGGTCGACCCGCGGGTCCGCCCAGCTCCCCGCCACCGTCGTGCTGGACCGCGCGGAGCCGGGGTCGGCCACCGGCTACCCGGTACGCCCGGGGATCGCGTACGAGCAGGACCTGCTGGACGGCATCGACCGGCCGGGACCGCCGGCCCAGCGACGCCGCTAGGGCCGCCCGCCCGCCCGGCGGGACCGGCAGGACGGGCCTCGGACGCCGGCGGGGCACCCGTGGCGTCGGGCCTACCCCGCGAGCCGGCGGACCTCGGCGACCCAGAGCTCGGTGAACTCGCCCAGTCCGAGCCCCAGCTCGTCCCGCAGGACGCGGTCCGACTGCTGCTCCCGGCCGGCACCCGCCCCCGCCGCGCCGACCGCCCGGTAGTAGGCGACCAGCCGGTCCGGCCCGAAACGGCGGGCGATCAGGTCACAGGCCAGCCAGGACTGCTCGTAGGCCTGGGCGATGCCGGCGGCTCCCGCGGTGAAGTCCCGGTCGGCGGGCAGCGCCGAGGGCACCTTCCCGGCGGCGACGTCACGGGCCAGCTCGGGGGCGATCTGCCGCGGGGAGCGGCCGGAGTCCCGGTAGCCGGTCCAGTCGGCGACGCCCTCGGAGAGCCAGAGCGGCGTCCAGGCGCGGGTGTCGGCCCGGGTCGCCACGTGCACCGCCTCGTGGGTGGTCACCACCTGGCGGCCGAAGTCGCTGAGCCCCCGATAGGCCTCGGGGTTGACCAGCACCCGGTCCGCCGGGGTGTGCCAGGGGGCGCCGGGCGCCGCGGTGGTGACGGCCGCCATGCCGGCCCAGCCGGCCGGGTCGGCGTCCAGCAGCCGGCCGAACTGCTCCTCGGTGGCGGGCAGCTCCAGCAGCAGCCGGCCCGCCCAGGCGGTCCCCCAGACGGCGGTGACGGCCGGGACGGCCCGGTCGGCCACGGCCGCGAGCTGCGCCGGGTCCGACCCGCCGGCCAGGCCGAGCACCAGGCAGTGCGCACCGCTCGCGGCCCGGACGGTCCCGAGGTCCCAGAGCGGCGCCGGCCCGCCGGTGCCCTCCTCCCGTTCGACCCGCCAGCCGTCGCCGGCACGCAGCAGTACCAGCCGGCGCGGGTGGACCACCGGGTACTCCTCGTAGCCGACCACCCGGACCGTCAGTTCGGCGGTGACGCCGAGCCAGTCCGGGCCACCGGCCGGCCCGAGCACGAGGTTCCGGTAGGCCGCCTCGACCGGGGGTGCGGCCGGCCCGGCGGTCAGCGCCCGGGCCCGCTCGGCCAGCAGAGCGGCCACCTCGGCCCGGTGGTCCGCCACCAGCGCGGCCACGGGGGCCGCCGGAGCGGCCCGCGGCAGCGAGAGCTGAGCCAGTCCACCCGCCGCGAGCAGCAGGGCACCGCGCCGGGACAGCACGCGGCGGCGTACCCCGGCTTCGGCGGGAGGTGTCGGGCCGGGCCGGCTCAGAGCCGGATCACCTCCGCGACGGGCATCGCGTCGACGCTCTCGTAGCGGACCTTGGCGCCCGGGTAGGGGGCGTGCACGATCACCCCGCCGCCGGCGTACATGCCGACGTGGTGCATGTCCCGGTAGAAGATCACCAGGTCTCCCGGTCGCGCGTCGGAGATGCCGACCCGCCGGCCGGCGTACGCCTGGGCCTGCGAGGTGCGCGGCAGGGTCACTCCGGCCTGCCGCCAGCTCCAGTACATCAGACCGGAACAGTCGAACGCGCGCGGCCCGGTGGATCCGTACACATAGGGCGAACCGATCATCTTCACGGCAGCAGCCAGCGCGGCGGCGCCGCGTTCGGAGGCGGGCGGGGCGGTGCCCAGGTCGAGCCGGTCGGTGCCGCGGGTGGCGCGCTGCTCGGCCTCGCGGGCGTCCTGGGCCGCCATCCGGGCCCGCTCACCGGCACCCAGGCCGTTGAGCAGCCGCTGCGCCTTGGCCAGCCGCTGCTGGATCTGCTGCTTGCTCTCGGCGAGGGCGCGGCGGGTCTGATCCAGTTCGGTGAGCTTCAGGGAGGTCTCGGCACGGCGCTGGTCGAGCCGGCGCTGACGGGCCACCACCTCGTGCAGCGTCTCGTTCTGCCGCTCGGCGGCCTGGTCCAGCGCGCGGGCCTTGGAGAGGTAGCCCTCCGGGTCGCTGGAGAGCATCAGCTGGACGGTCTGTGCCATCCCGCCGCCCCGGTACTCGGCGCCGGCCACGGTGGCGAGGTCGCCGCGCAGCTGGTTGAGCTCGTCCTGACCGAGGGCGACCTGCTGCTGGAGCGTGCCGGTCTCGTCCTGGAGGTGCTGCTGGGCGTCCAGTGCCGCGTTGTACTTCTCCGAGGCCTGCTCGGCCTCGTCGTACAGCTGCTCCACCTGCGCCTTGACGTCCTTGCGGTTCGACGGGCCGTCCGGCGCGCCCGGGGCGGCCTGGGCGGTACCACCCGTCGCCACCCCCAGCGCGGTGGTGGCCGCGGCGGTCAGCACCAGCGCGCGGGCGAGCGCGCCCGGCAGGGGGTAACGGCGGTGCACGGCCATACGACAGTGGCTCCGATCCTGCGGCCCGGCCCCGCCGCCGCACCGGAGCGGGCGGCTCTCAAGCGGGAGTCCAGTGGCAGACGTTAGCGAGTCCGGGCGAGCGAGTCCAAACCCCTCCCAACCCGAATATTTGACCCGCAATCGGACACCAGCACGATCCTGCGCAAAAGCCGCAGGCCCGGCCTCCCACGAGGGGAGACCGGGCCCGTGAAGGCGGACGCCGGATCAGACGCGCACGATGGCGTTGATCGGCAGCATGCTGGCGGTCTCGTACCGGACGTTCGCGCCGGGCTTCGGCGCGTGGATGACCTGGCCGCCGCCCACGTAGATCGCGACGTGGCTGCGGTCCGCGCGGTAGATGATCAGGTCGCCGGGCTGGGCGTTGGCGATATTGGTGCCGACGTTGGTGCCGACGGTGGCCTGCTGCTGCGAGGTACGCGGCAGCGACACGTTCGCCTGGGCGTAGGCCCAGCTGGTGAGGCCGGAGCAGTCGAACGAGTTCGGGCCCGCGGCGGCGCGGACGTACGGCGCACCCAGCTTGCTCTCGGCGGCGGCGATCGCCGCGGCGGCGCGCGAGCTGCCGGCGGCGGCCACCGGCGGTGCGGCCGGCGCCGAGGAAGCGGCCGGCGTCGACGGTGCGGTCGGCGCGGCGGCCTTGGCGGCCGAACCGGCCAGGTTGTCGCGGCTGTTGTCGCGGGAGGCCCGCTCGGCGTCCGCCTTGGCCTTGGCCTCGGCCTTGGCGGCGTCCACCTTGGCCTTCGCCTCGGCGGCGGCCTTCTCCTCGGCCGCGCGCAGCGCCTGGCGCTCCTGCTCGGTCAGCGTGTTGAGCAGCTCCTGGGCCTTGGCCAGCTTGTCCTGGACCTCGTCCTTGGAGGCCTTCAGCTGCTGGGTGGTGGCTTCGAGCTCCCCGAGCTTGGCCTGGGCCTCGTTGCGGTCCTGGTCGAGCCTGCGCTGCTGTTCCTGGAGGTCCTTCAGCGCGTTGGACTGGGTGCTGCCGGCCTGGTTGATCGCACCGGCCTGGGTGAGGAAGCTGTCCGGGCTGGACGAGAGCATCAGCTGGACAGTCGGCGATATGCCGCCGTTGCGGTACTGCTCGCCGGCGATCTCCGCGAGGCCACCCTGGGCCTCGGTCACCGAGGCCTGCTGGCGGGCCACCTTGTCCTGCAGCTCACCGACCTGCTTCTGCAGCTCCTGCTGCTTGGCCTGGGCACCGTTGAGCTTCTCGGTCGCCTGCTCGGCCTGCTCGTTGAGCTGGTCGACCTGCTCCTTGACCTGGTCCTTGGTCGGCGTCGGGTCGGCGTGGGCGCCGGACTGCGCGGAGAGGGCGACCGCGGCAGCGGCGACACCGGTCAGGATCGAGACCCGGGCGCGGCCGGCGGGCTTGGGACGACGATGGGACGCCACGAAGGCGGACTCCTTCTTCCTACGTCCGCCTACCGGGTGAGCTGACGGGTTCGGGCCGGAAGCATTGCCCTACGACGCCTCACCGACCGCTCCTGCGGTCGACCTGGCGCCGATTCACCCCGGAGGAACATGGTTCCCCGGCTCCGTTCCACAGCGCCCCCGACGACTGGGCTCCCACTCGGGCAGATGCTCTGCCCCGCTGCTTCGCGAACTCGGCGGTAAACCTCCGCCGCCACCCCTGCTGGGTGATCGACTGTGCGGTGGTTCGAGGCACGACCCTAGTAACAGAACCGTGATCCGTTCAAATCCTTGTCAGAAAAATGCCGAAAGAAGATCCAAGGTCCTGTGTGGATATGACCGGACGTGATCACCTGCCCACGCGGAGCTGATCGTTTGTCATCAAGCAGCCGCGAACGCCGACGCCACCCCCGGTCAGGGGGTGGCGTGGATCACAGGGCCGGATCCCGGCCCGTGGGCGTGTCGGTCCGTCAGACCCGGCGGATCGCGTTGATCGGCATCGCGTCGGCCTTCATCACCTTCACCACGTCACCGGTGTGCGGCGCGTGGACCACCATCCCGTTGCCGATGTACATCCCGACGTGGCTGCGGTCGGCGCGGTAGATGATGAGGTCGCCCGGCTGGGCCTCGGCGAGCGAGGGCACCCTGGAGCCGTAGTTGGCCTGCGCCTGCGAGGTGCGCGGCAGCGAGACGCCGGCCTTCGCGTACGACCAGACCATCAGACCGGAGCAGTCGAAGCCGCTCGGGCCGACCGCGCCCCACTGGTACGGCGAGCCCTGCTTGCTCATCGCGTTGGCGACGGCCGCCCCGGCCATGCCACTGCCCTGCGGCAGGCTGCTCAGGTCGGTCCGCTCGCTGCCGCGCGAGGCCCGGTCGGCCTGCTGCTGGGCGGCCTTCAGCGCGGCCCGGTCCGCCGCACTGAGCGAGTTCAGCAGGTCCTGGGCCTCCTTGAGCTTCTTGTTGACCTCGGCCTTGGACTGGTTCAGGTCCTTGGTGGTGCTGTCCAGGGAGGCCAGGATCGCGGCCGCCTCGGCCTTCTGCTGGTCCAGCCGGCGCTGCTGGTCCTGCAGACCCTTGAGCGCCTCGGTCTGGCTGGAGCTGGCCTGCTGGACGCTGGAGGCCTTGTCCAGGTAGCCGGACGGGTCGGAGGAGAGCATCAGCTGGACGGACGGGTCGATGCCGCCGGTGCGGTACTGCTCGGCCGCCACCTCGGCCAGCCCGCCCTGGAGCTGGGTCATCTGGTCCTGGCCACGGGCCACCTGGTCCTGGAGCTGGTCCGACTGCTTGCGCAGCTGGTCGGCCCGCTCCTTGGCGCCGTTGAACTTCTCGGTGGCCTGCTCGGCCTCCTCCTGCAGCTGGTCGATCTGCGCCTTCACGTCCTCCTTCTTGGGGGAGGGAGTGGGCGCGGCGTGGGCGGCGACCTGAGCGGAGAGGGCGACCGCGGTCGCCGCGGCAGCGGTGAGCACGGAGACCCGCGCGCGGCTCGGCTGCTTGGGACGGCGGTGGGTGGCCAAAAGACCGGCTCCTTCTTCCAACGGGACTCACCCGATTGGGTGAGAATCCGGAAAATAGGTTTGACGCCAGACCCTAGTGAAGATCCACGCATTCCGCCACTCCCCCGATGGCGTGAACTCCGGCCCCCCGCGATGACTTCACCGGACCCACACATCCCCGCAAACCGGGCGCTGACCAGGCGTCACTCCGACCCGGACAGCTCCCGGCCGCGGTCAGGGCCGGGCCAACCGGTTCAACAGCAGAACGGAAGCCACGGGGCGCGCGCCCGCCTTCCGCACGCCCTCCGCGACCTCCCGGTCGGCGGAGACCACCACCACCGGACGCCCCTGCGGCTCGGCCCGCACCAGCCGGCGGATCAGCTCGTCCGCCGTCTCCCCGGTCCGGCTGAACCGCACCCGGACCCCGCGCGGAGGCGCCATGATCACCGGCACGTCGAGGTCCTGCCCGTCGAACACACAGGTGACCTCCGCCTGCGTTCGCTGGGCCAGCATCGCCAGCCCGCCCAGCAGCCGGATCCGCTGCTGCTCCAGCGGCAGCGTCGGATAGCCGGTCTTCGTCACGTTGTAGCCGTCCACCACCAGGTGGACCTGCGGGATCGCCAGCAACTGGTCGAGCAGCGCCGGGTCGTCCTCGGCCAGGCCGCGCCGCGCCACGTCGTGCGGCGAGGCCGAGCCCGGCACCACCGCCTCCACCAGGTCGGCCGGACGGATCTGGGAGACCGGCAGGGCCAGCTCCCGCTGGAGCCCCTGCGCCGACTGCAGCACGGTGTCCAGCAGCAGCCGCAGCCGCATGTCCTCGACGCTGCGCCCCTCGCGGGCCGAACGGCGGCCCTGCTCGGCGGCGTTCTCCAGCTCGGAGATCCGGTGCCGCAGCCGCCGAACCTCGCTCTCGCCGGCGCCGCGCTCGGCGGCCGACTGCGCCTTCAGCGCCTCCAGCTCCCCGGCGAGCCGACGGGTCTCGGCCTGCGCCCGGCGGGTGTCGCTCTCCAGCGAACGCACCTTCTTGCGCAGCGACTCCGCCTCCTTGCGGACGTCCTCCGACTCGGTCCGCTGCCGGTCCAGGTCCGCGCGAGCGGCGGCGCGCACCTCGGCCAGCTCCGCCTGCAGCTTCTCCGCCAGCCGGGTCGCCTCCGCCGCCGCGCCCTCGGCGCCGACCCGTTCGGCCTCCTCGCCGGCCTCGGCGACCAGCCGGCTCCAGCCCGCCGGGCGCACCAGGTACGCCGCGGCGGCCACGTCCATCGGATCGGCGGCGCCCGGCACGTTGCCCGACTCCAGCGCCCTGACCAGATCCGGCTGCCCGAGCCGCAGCCGCTCCGCTATCCGCACCCGGAACGCCGGCTCGGACTCCAGCGCCGCGGCCAGTGCGGTGGCGGCGTACTTGGCACGGCGCGCCGGGGTGAACTTGGCGTACGGGCGCAGGGTCTGCGGCAGCTCCGCCAACGGCAGCCCGCCGAGCGCGTCGGCGGCAAGGCCCACCACGCGCCGGCGCACCCCCTCGGGCAGCGGCCGGTCGAGCTTCTCCGCCGCGCGGCCTGCCGCCGGCTCCTCACCGCCGGAGCCGCCCGACTCCTCGCCGGCGGCCTCCTCGGCGGGGGCGCCGGTGCCGGGTGCGGCAGCCTCGACCGCGTCCGGCGCCTGCGCGTCCACAGCGGGCTGCCGCCCCTGCGGCCCGGCGGGCTCCTTCGCTGCGTCCACCACGTCCTCGGCTCCGATCCTCGTCCAACGGGGTACGGCCGTCGGCCGTACCCCTGGTCGTCACGCTCCGTGCGCTCTGTCTGTATTGTCCCGCGCGGCGGACGGCCGTGCCGCGCACCGTCCACCGCGCGGGGCGGGCATCAAGCCTGCTCGGCGGCCTCGGCGGCCTCGGCTCCCGGACGGGCCACCAGCTCGACCTGGTCCACCGCGTTGCACCAGCGGCAGCGCACCGACTCGACGGTCTCGCTGAGCACCTCGGTCTCCTCCACCTTGGACTCGCCGGCCAGGTCGAAGTGCAGGAACTCGGTCACCCGGGCGGAACGGGTGACGTCGAAGCGGGTCAGGTTGCCGCACAGGGTGCAGCGCCAACGCGTCTCTGCGGTCAGGGCGGGGACGGTCATCGGGGGTCCTCTCGGGTGGTCCCTGGGTGGGCTCAGGCGCTCCCCCCGGGGCCCCGGCATCGGCGGCGGGAGGCGGGAATGCCCGCCCCAAGCCTATTGCCTGAGGCAACCACCCCGGCCACCGGTCACGGCGATCGCGGGGGTGGTCCACCTGCCGTACAACGCGGTGTCGCCCGCGCCGGACGGAGGGATGCTTGGTCGCATGGCGATCCCGGTCCTCGACCACACCGGGGCGCGGGGCGGCCGCCCGGCCGCACCCGTCCCGGCCGTCAGCTACGCGCTGATCGCACTCAACGTCCTGGTCTTCCTGATCGGCCCGGCGGCCGGGCTCAATCCGCTGTACGGCCAGGGCCAGGACCGGGTCTGCGCGGAGCAGCGGTACGAGCAGCGCTGGGGCGCCGTCCCCGCCGAGCTGCTGGCCGGGCGCCCGCTGAGCGCCGAGCAGCTGGCCGAGGCCCCCGATCCGGTCCCGGGCTGCCCGGCCGCCCCGACCCCGGGCAAGCACCCGGCCCTGTCGGTCCTCAGCTCGCTCTTCGTGCACGCCGGCTGGCTGCACCTGCTGGGCAACCTGCTCTTCCTCCAGGTCTTCGGCCCCACCATCGAGGAACGCTTCGGCCGGACCCGCTTCGCCCTCTTCTACCTGGCGGCCGGCTCGCTGGCCACCTACGGCTTCGCGCTGGCCGAGGCGCACTCGGCGAACTCGACGCGGGTGCTGATCGGCGCGTCGGGGGCGATCGCCGCCGTCCTCGGCGCCTACCTGCGGCTGCACCCGCGCGCCCGGGTGACCACGCTCGTCCCGCTGCTGCTCTTCCTGCCGCTGCGGTTCCCGGCCTGGCTGGTGCTCGGCCTCTGGTTCGCGCTGCAGTGGTGGTCGGTGCACTCGGCCGGGCCCGGCGTCGCCTACCTGTGCCATGTGATCGGCTTCTCGGCGGGCTTCCTGTACGCCTGCACATCGGCCACCCGCCCCTCGCGACGGCCCGGCTGACGCCCGATACCCTGGCGACACCTCACAAAGGAGCCCGAACAGTGATCACCGCCATCGTCCTGATCAAGACCAGCGTCGACCGCATCCCGGAGATCGCCGAGGCGATCGCGGCCATCGAGGGCGTCAGCGAGGTCTACTCGGTCACCGGCGGCTACGACCTGGTGGCGATGGTGCGGGTACGCCGGCACGACGACCTGGCCGAGGTGATCCCCGGCCGGCTGAACAAGGTCCCGGGCGTGGCCCACACCGAGACCCAGATCGCCTTCCGCACTTACTCCCAGCACGACCTGGAGACCGCCTTCGCACTGGGCCTGGGCGAGTGACCCCTCCCCCTCAGCTCTCGCGCCGACTCCTGTCGATCTGCACGGTGGCGACGCAACGGCCGCCCTCGTTGCGGTAGTTCCAGGCCGCGCCGTCCGTGACCAGCTCGCGGACGGCGGTCAGGAACCGGTCGATATGCTCGTCCGGGGTGCCCGCACCGAAGCTGACCCGGATCGCGTTGAGGCTGCGCTCCCCGGGCAGCGACGCCTCCGGCGCGCCGCACTCGGACGGCGCCACGTCCTCGTCGCCGAGCAGGGTGCGCACCAGCGGGTGCGCGCAGAACAGACCGTCGCGCACCCCGATGCCGTACTCGGCGGAGAGCGCGGCCGAGAAGTGCGAGCTGTTCCAGCCCTGGACGACGAAGGAGAGCACGCCCACCCGGGCCGAGTCGGCGCCGAACAGGTTCAGCACCCGCACCTGCGGGACCTCCGCCAGACCGGCCTTCAGCCGGGCGACCAGCTGCTGCTCACGGGCCTCCAGCGCGTCGAAGCCGGCCTCGGTCAGCGCCCGGCAGGCCGAGGCGATGGAGTAGGCGCCGATCACGTTCGGCGAACCGGCCTCGTGCCGGGCCGGACCGGTGTGCCACTGTACGGCCACCGAGCCGTCGGCCTCCCGGGCCACCGTGCGGGTGGCACCGCCGCCGGCCAGGTACGGCTCGGCCTCGTCCAGCCAGTCCGCCCGGCCGGCCAGCACCCCGGCGCCGAACGGCGCGTAGATCTTGTGCCCCGAGAAGGCGATCCAGTCCACGCCCAGCTCGCGCACCGAGACCCGGTGGTGCGGGGCGAGCTGCGCGGCGTCCAGCACCACCCGGGCCCCGTGCCGGTGGGCGGTCTCGGTCAGCTCGGCGACCGGCCAGAGCTCACCGGTGACGTTGGAGGCGCCGGTGACGCAGAGCAGCTTGGGGCCCTCAGGGGCCTCGGCCAGCGCGGCGTCCAGGGCGGCGACCGCCTCGGCGCGCGAGCGCGGGGCGCGCAGGTAGGTGACGCTCAGCCCGGCGTGGCGCCAGGGCAGCAGCGAGGCGTGGTGCTCGGTCTCGAAGGCGAAGACCCGGGTACCGGCCGGAACGGCGCCGGCCAGCAGGTTCAGCGAGTCGGTGGTGGCCCGGGTGAAGACCACCTGGTCGCCCTCCCTCAGGTCGAGGAAGTCCGCGACGGTGCGGCGGCTCTGCTCGAAGAGGTCGGTGGAGAGCTGGGAGAGGTACCCGGCGCCCCGGTGCACGCTGCCGTAGTAGGGGGCGTAGGCGGCGACGTCGTCCCAGACCCGCTTCAGCGCCGGGGAGCTGGCGGCGTAGTCGAGCGCGGCGTAGGTGACCTTCTCACCGTTGACCAGCGGGACCTCGACATCGTGGCCGAGGACGGGGAGCGGGGCGCAGATCTCGGTGGCGACGGACATAGGGGTGCACTCCTTCGACGGGTAAGGACCCCGGGAGTACGTGTCACCGGCGTCCGCGCTTGTCGCGCGGACGGATTGCCGCGAGACCCGGTCCTCACCCAGGGCACCCCGCCACGGACGGAGGGTTGCCGGACAGCAAGCTGGGGCTTGACGCTGTCACTCATGACCTGGCGAAGACTCTAGGTCGCGCCCGCCGGGTGGTCAAACAGGGGTCCACCATCCGGACCGGTCCGTCGCCCGCTCCGTTCGGGCCGGACTCTGGACGGGCGGGACGGGCTCGGGTCCCTCCGGCCTCGGGCGGTGATGCGCTGGCGTTCTGCGACCCGGGGGCGCACGGAGGCCCGCGGAGAGAGTGTCCCCGCGGGCCTCAACTGCCGCTTCACGCCTTGGTGGTGGCCTCCGACCAGCGTCGCAGCAGGTCCTGGGCGGCGCCCGAGTCGATGGCCGCCGCGGCGCGCTCCATCCCGGCCGCCAGCTGCTCGGCGAGCGGTGCGTCGGTGAGGTCCAGCGCCACCAGTGCCGTCGCCGTGTTCATCAGGACGGCGTCCCGTACCGGCCCGCGCTCCCCGGCCAGCAGCCGGCGCGCGACGTCCGCGTTGAAGGCCGGGTCCCCACCGCGCAGCGCCTCGATGCCGGTCAGCTCGATGCCGACCTCGCGGGGGTCGAACGAGGTCTCGGTGACCTCGCCGTCGCGCACGATCCAGACCCGCGAGGTGGTGGTGATGGTCAGCTCGTCCAGGCCGTCGTCACCGCGGAAGACCAGCGCGGTCGATCCGCGCCGGGCCAGCACCCCGGCGATCAGGGACGCCAGCCGGGTGTCGAAGCAGCCGATCGCGTGCGCGGTCACCTTGGCCGGGTTGGTCAGCGGGCCGAGGGTGTTGAACGCGGTGGGTACCCCGAGGCCGCTGCGGGCCGGGGCGGTGTGCCGCATCGCGGGGTGGAACCTGGCCGCGAAGCAGAAGGTCAGGCCGACCTCCTCGGCGACCTCGGCGACCCGTCGGGCCGAGAGGTCCAGATTGACGCCGAGCTTCTCCAGCACGTCCGAGGAGCCGCTCGCCGAGGAGGCGGCCCGGTTGCCGTGCTTGACCACCTTGGCGCCGGCCGCGGCCGCGACGATCGCCGACATGGTCGAGATGTTGACGGTCCTCGCCCGGTCGCCGCCGGTGCCCACGATGTCCACCGCCGGGCCGGGGATGGAGAGCGGTTCGGCGTGCGCGTACATCGAGTCCACCAGGCCGACGATCTCGTCGACCGTCTCGCCCTTGGCCCGCAGGGCGACCATGAAGCCCGCCATCTGTACCGCGGACGCCTCGCCGCTCATGATCCGGTCCATCGCCCAGGCGGTGTCCGCCCGGCTCAGGTCCTCGCCCCGCAGCAGCGCCGAGAGGATGTCCGGCCAGGTGCGGACCACCTGCACGGGGTCCTTGCCGCCGTTCGCAGGGTTCACGTTCACCATGGCTGACTCCAGCTCTTGTCGGTTCCCCGAGGGGATCTCCGTAAGGATGGAGTCAGCCTATCGAGCGGCGGGACGCCACCGCCCCGCCGCGGCCTTCACTTCTCTCGTACTGAGACGCGCCCCGCTACCGGGCGGCCGGCGCCCGCTTGGCCAGCCGGGCCCGGAGCAGGGTGGCGGCCGCCTCGGCCAGCGCCACCGGGTCGACCGGGCGGGAGATGGCGGCATCGGCCCGGCTCCAGGCGGCCAGCCAGGAGTCCTGCGGCCGGCCGATCAGCACCAGCAGCGGCGGGCAGCCGTAGATCTCGTCCTTCAACTGCCGGGCGAGCCCCAGGCCACCGGCCGGCACCGCCTCGCCGTCCAGCACGCAGAGGTCCACGCCCCCCTTCTCCAGTGCCTTCAGCACCGCGGGGGTGGTCGCGCACTCCAGGTGGGTCAGCTCCGGCAGATCCTCGGCGGGCCGGCGGCCGAGGGCCGTCAGCACCTGCTCGCGGGTGTTGCGGTCGTGGCTGTAGACGAGAACGGTCAGCGTCTCGTCGGTGGTGTCCGCCATGGGCCCTGCTCCCTCAAGTGTGATCCGGACCACGTTCGCCTCAACCCGGATGCTACTCCCGATCACCGCCCGCCGAGCCACTCCCGCGCGATCCTTCTCAAGCCGCCGCGCCCATGACTCACCCGCTCGGAGGACAGCCCGTCACCCCCGGCGGCGCGGTCCACCCGTACGGCCGACGCGACGGCCGGCCCCTTACTCCCGGCCGTCCCCGAAGGGGTGGAGCGACACGCCGGGCATCAGGGTCGAAGACGCCTTCGAGGAACCGTCAGAAATGGGACACGCCGCTGCTCAGCCGCCGTCCGGACCCCTGGGCGGCCGTCACCGGGGCATACCGCACGCACCGGACACTCCGAGGGAGACCCCCCGGCGTGAAGACGGAATAAGGGACCGACATAATGTCCGTCGTGGCGACAGCAACAGCAGTAGAAACCGGGCACGCGCACGGATCGGTCAACCGGCCGAACATGGTCAGCGTCGGAACGATCGTCTGGCTCAGTTCCGAGTTGATGTTCTTCGCGGCCCTCTTCGCGATGTACTTCACGCTCCGCTCCGTCAAGGGAGCCGAGTTCTGGAGCGAGAAGGCGCACGCCCTCAACGTGCCCTTCTCCTCGGTCAACACCACGATCCTGGTGCTCTCCTCACTCACCTGTCAGCTCGGCGTGTTCGCTGCCGAGCGCGGGGACGTGAAGAAGCTCCGCTCGTGGTTCGTCATCACCTTCGTGATGGGCGCGATCTTCATCGGCGGCCAGATCTTCGAGTACACCGAGCTGGTCAAGACGGACGGCCTCTCGCTGTCCTCCGACCCGTACGGCACGGTGTTCTACCTGACCACCGGCTTCCACGGTATGCACGTGACGGGTGGTCTGATCGCCTTCCTGCTGGTCCTCGGACGGACGTACGCAGCCAAGCGCTTCACGCACGAGCAGGCCACCGCCGCCATCGTGGTGTCGTACTACTGGCACTTCGTCGACGTCGTGTGGATCGGCCTGTTCGCGACCATCTACCTGATCAAGTAACCAGCTGATCAGGTCGCTGGCCACCGGCTCCGGGTCCCGCCCTCACCGGCGACGGCCCGATTTGCCGGTGCCTACGCTCCCAACCGACCGACCGCGCGCGCAGCCCTTAGACAGGCCGCCTCGTGCCGGCCAGACCGGCCGCCGGGTGCACCCACCAGTCGACCAGATCCTGACACCGGGGTTATTCCGTGAAAAAGCTCTCCGCACGACGGCGCCACCCATTGGCGGCGCTGGTCGTCCTACTTCTCGCCCTGGCGGCAACCGGGGGGCTGTACGCCGCGTTCGCGCCCGCCGACAAGGCGCAGGCCGACGTCGCCGCGCAGTCGCTCGCGATCGATGAGGGCAAGAAGCTCTTCGCCGTGGGCTGCTCCTCCTGCCACGGCCTGAACGGCCAGGGCAGCAGCGACGGTCCCAGCCTGGTCGGCGTCGGCTCCGCCGCGGTCGACTTCCAGGTCGGCACCGGCCGCATGCCGGCCCAGCAGCCGGGCGCCCAGGTGCCGAGCAAGAAGAACATCTACTCGCAGGCGGAGATCGACCAGCTCGCCGCCTTCGTGGCTTCGCTCGGCCCCGGCCCGGTGATCCCGACCGAGGAGCAGTACACCTCGACCAACCCGGAGGACCTCTCCAAGGGTGGCGAGCTGTTCCGCACCAACTGCGCCCAGTGCCACAACTTCGCCGGTCAGGGCGGTGCCCTGACCAAGGGCAAGTACGCCCCGTCGCTGGAGGGTGTGGACGCCAAGCACATCTACGAGGCCATGCAGACCGGCCCGCAGAACATGCCGTCGTTCCCGGACACCACCATGCCCGAGGAGCAGAAGAAGCAGATCGTGGCCTTCGTCCGCCACACCACCAACGATGAGCCCAACCCCGGCGGTCTCACGCTCGGCAGCCTCGGTCCGGTGACCGAGGGTCTGTTCGGCTGGATCTTCGGTCTCGGCACGCTCATCGCGGTCGCGATCTGGGTCGCCGCCCACACCACCAAGGCCAAGAAGTCATGAGCCACGACATGTCAGAAGAGAAGCTCCCGGAGTCGCACGGCTCCGCCGGGCACCACGAGGTGGCCGCCCACGGCGATCCGTTCGCCGACCCGGGCCTGCCGGCCCACGAACCGCGTCGCACCGACATCGACGAGCGGGCCGCCAAGCGGGCCGAGCGTCAGGTCTCGCTGATGTTCGTGGTCTCGATGCTCGCCACCGTGGGCTTCATCGCCTCCTACGTGGCCATCGACCCGGACAAGATCGTCTTCATCTGGCCGCTGGGCCACATCAGCGCGCTGAACTTCGCGCTGGGGATGACGCTCGGCGTCGCGCTGTTCTGCATCGGCGCGGGCGCGGTCCACTGGGCCCGCACGCTGATGTCGGACCACGAGATCCCGGCCGAGCGCCACCCGATCGAGGCCGACGACGAGGTCCGCGCGGACGTCATCGAGCAGTTCAGGACCGGCGCCGCCGAGTCCGGCTTCGGCCGCCGCAAGATGATCCGCAACACCCTCATCGGTTCGATGGCGCTGGTGCCGCTCTCCGGCGTGGTGCTGCTGCGCGACCTGGGGCCGCTGCCCGAGGACAAGCTGGAGCACACCGGCTGGCGCGAGGCCACCGATGCCAAGCCGCTGCAGCTCATCAACATGAACACCAACCTGCCGATGAAGGCCGAGGACCTCATCGTCGGCTCGCTGACCTTCGCCATGCCGGAGGGTCTGAGCACGCACGACGAGGACTTCCAGCAGCAGATCGCCAAGGACGCCCTGATGCTGGTGCGCATCGCACCGGAGGACATCAAGGACAGCGAGTCCCGGGAGAAGGGCTTCGAGGGCATCCTCGCCTACTCCAAGATCTGCACCCACGTCGGCTGCCCGATCAGCCTGTACGAGCAGCAGACCCACCACGCGCTCTGCCCCTGCCACCAGTCGACCTTCGACCTGGCGGACGGCGCGCGCGTCATCTTCGGCCCGGCCGGCCACCCGCTGCCGCAGCTGAAGATCACCACTGATGAGAAGGGCTTCCTGATCGCCACCGGCGACTTCGACGAGCCCGTCGGCCCGAGCTACTGGGAGCGTGCTCGATGAGTAGCGCGAGCAGCACCACCTCCGGTGCCGCCAAGCCCGCCGGCAGCACGCGTGCCAAGCCCGCCAACAAGTGGGAGCAGGCTGCTGACTGGACGGACGGCCGGCTGGGGATCTACTCCCTCGCCAAGGCCAACCTGCGGAAGATCTTCCCGGACCACTGGTCCTTCATGCTGGGCGAGATCTGCCTGTACACCTTCGTCATCATCATCCTGACGGGTGTCTACCTGACGCTGTTCTTCAAGCCCAGCATGGGCGAGGTCATCTACGACGGCTCGTACGTCCCGCTCAAGGGCATCCCGATGTCCGAGGCGTACGCGTCGACGGTGGACATCAGCTTCGAGGTCCGCGGCGGTCTGCTGGTCCGCCAGATCCACCACTGGGCCGCGCTGGTCTTCGTGGCCGCGATGCTCGTGCACATGCTGCGCGTGTTCTTCACCGGCGCGTTCCGCAAGCCGCGTGAGATCAACTGGGTCTTCGGCTTCCTGCTGCTGGTCCTGGGCATGTTCGACGGCTTCTTCGGCTACTCGCTGCCCGACGACCTGCTCTCCGGTACCGGCATCCGGTTCATGGAGGGCGCCGTCCTGGCGACCCCGCTGATCGGCACCTACATCCAGATGTTCCTGTTCGGGGGCGAGTTCCCCGGCCACGACATCGTGCCGCGGTTCTTCACCATCCACGTCCTGCTGATCCCGGGCATCATGCTCGGCCTGCTGGTCGCGCACCTGATCCTGGTCTTCTACCACAAGCACACCCAGTGGGCGGGCCCGGGCAAGACCGAGAAGAACGTCGTCGGCATGCCGCTGATGCCGGTCTACATGGCCAAGGCCGGTGGCTTCTTCTTCCTCGTCTTCGGTCTGATCGCGGTCATCTCCGCGGTCGCCTCGATCAACCCGATCTGGGCGTACGGCCCGTACCGCCCCGACCAGGTGTCCACGGACGCCCAGCCGGACTGGTACATGGGCTTCTCCGAGGGCCTGATCCGCATCATGCCGGGCTGGGAGATCGGCCTCTGGGGCCACACCCTGAACCTGGGTGTGTTCATCCCGCTGATGGTGGTCTTCCCGCTGGTCCTGGTCTCCATCGCGGCCTACCCGTTCATCGAGGGCTGGGTCACCGGCGACAAGCGCGAGCACCACATCCTGGACCGCCCGCGCAACGCCCCGGTCCGTACCGCGCTGGGTGCCGCCTGGATCAGCCTGTACCTGGTGCTGCTGGTGGCCGGTGGCAACGACCTGTTCGCCACCCACCTGCACCTGTCGCTCAACGACGTCACGTACTTCGTCCGGGTCGGCTTCTTCGTGATTCCGGTCCTCACCTTCATCATCACCAAGCGCTGGTGCCTCGGCCTCCAGCGCCGGGACAAGGAGAAGGTGCTGCACGGCCGCGAGACGGGCGTCATCAAGCGCCTGCCGCACGGCGAGTTCATCGAGGTGCACGCGCAGCTGCCGCAGGGCGAGCTGCACAAGCTCACCGCGCACGAGCAGCAGCAGCCGTTCGAGCTGCCGGCCCAGACGGACGAGAACGGCGTGGCCCGCAAGGCCGGCATCCTCACCCGTACCCGGGCCAAGGTCTCCCGCGGTTACTTCGGCGAGGGCAGCCAGATCCCCAAGCCCACCGCCGAGGAGCACCACGAGATCACCAGCGGCCACGGCCACCACTGATCCCGTACACACTCCCGCGTCACCCCCGAGGGCCGCTGACCAGAGTTCTTCCTGGTCGGCGGCCCTCGGGCTTTCGCCGTCCGCACGTCCCACCGCGCGTCCCACCGTCAGGAGCCCCCGTGGAGCTGTCCGTCGACCCCGCCGCCGCCACTCCCCCGTACGAGCAGATCCGGGAGCAGATCGCCGAGCAGGCCCGCACCGGCGAACTGCCGACCGGGCTGCGGCTGCCCACCGTCCGGGCCCTGGCCGAGCGGCTCGGACTGGCCGCCGGGACGGTGGCCCGGGCCTACCGCGAGCTGGAGGCGGACGGGGTGGTGGAGACGCACGGGCGGCGCGGCACCCTGATCGCCGCGACCGGTGACACCGCGCACCGGCTGGCCGCGGCCGCGGCCACCGAGTACGCCGAGCGGGTCCGGCGGCTCGGGGTGCCGGCGGCGGACGCCCTGGCGGCCGTGGCGACCGCGCTGCGGCTGGCCGACCGGGGACCCGACCAGGAGGGCTGAGCGGGCCCCGGCGGGGCGGGAGGGACGGCCGGGGCCCGGAGGGCCCCGGGGGCCGGGAGGGGGTGTCAGATCTCCGGGCGGATCATCCCGGTGGCGGGGGCCCGGGAGGCCGGCGGCGTGGTGCTGAGGGGCTGTCCGAGGGCGCTGTGCTTGACCCAGTCGGTCCAGGAGATGTTCCAGTCCCCGAAGCCGTTGCCGAACGGCTCCATGCTCGGACCCTGGCTGTTGACCACCGTGACCAGGTCGCCGACCCGGGTGTTCTGGTAGAACCACTTCGCGTTCTCGGTACTCATGCCGGTACAGCCGTGGCTGACGTTCGCCACGCCCTGCGAGCCCACCGACCAGGGGGCGGCGTGCACGTACTCACCGCTCCAGGTCACCCGGGTGGCCCATTCGACGTTCAGGTCGTAGGCCTCCGAGCTGCCGGCGGCTATGCCGATCGTCTCGCCGCTCATCCGCACCTGGCGCTCCTGACCGAGCACCACCTTGACGCCGTTGCGGGTGTCGAAGCCGGGCTTGCCGGTGGTCACGGGTATGGTCCGGACGACCTCGCCACCGCGGGTCAGAGTCAGCTCGTGGGCGGCGGCGTCCACCACCGACTCCACCCGCTCACCGATCCGCAGCGAGAGCGCGGAGCGGTCGCCCCCGTAGAGGCCGTCCGCGATCCGGCTGCCGGTGCCGTCGAAGACGAGGCTGACGGTGGTGCCGGTCGGCCAGTACTCCGCCGGCCGGAAGTGCAGGTTCTTGTCGTCCACCCAGTACCAGGCGCCGGTGACGGCGGGCTGCGAGGTGACGCCGAGGGCGCGCTCGACCTCCTGGCGGGCCTGCGGGTCCTTCACCGCCTCGGAGAGCTGGACGGTGAGCGGCTGGCCGACCCCGTAGAGGCCGGTGCCGGAGGAGTCCGGGCCGAGCTTGGCGGTGAGCAGCCGCTGTCCGGCCAGCGTGCTGAACCCGGCCGTGGTGTCGCCGCGGCCGCCCTTGCCGTCGTCGGCGGCGATCCGGACGGTGTAGGCGGTGGCCGCCTTCAGTCGCCCGGTGGTCTGCCAGCTGAGCTGGTCCGCCGAGAGCTGCCCGGCCACCACCCGGCCGTCCGGGCCGACCACCGTGACGTCGGTGAGCCGGCTGCCCGGGACGGCGGTCACCGTGACGGGCTGGGACGGATCCACCGTTCCCTCGGCCGACACGTGGACCAGTGGGGCCACGTTCACCCGGTGGACGCCGCCCGAGGCGTCGTCCTCACCACCGGACGAGCAGGCGGCCAGCGGAGCCAGCACTGCGAGAGCCAGCGAAATGGTGCCGATACCTGCGATACCGCGCCTGTCGGCCATGACCGCCTCCGAGGGGTCGCACGATTGATCAGATCGTAGGAACGGAGAGCGGAGGAGCGACATCCGGGCGACCCCCCGTTGGACCATGAGGGTGAGGCCGTCACTCCGGGGACGCAAAAGGGCCGGACATCCCGTGCGGAATGTCCGGCCCTGTGCGAGGGGGAGGCCTACTGGTTCTGGTTCTCGCCCCGGTAGAACTCGAAGACCCAGCCGAACAGGCCGATCACGATGATCGGGATCGACCAGTAGAGCAGCCACCAACCGAAGATCACGCCCATGAAGGCGAGCGCACCACCGATCGCCAGCGAGAGCGGCTGCCAGCTGTGCGGGGCGAAGAAGCCCTGCTCGCCGGAGTCGTCCGCGACCTCGGCCTCGGGGTTGTCACCCGCGCCACTGTCCACCCGGCGGGCGGTGAAGGCGAGGTAGTACCCGATGAAGGCGCAGAGGGCGAAGGCGAGGAACAGCGCGGTGGTACCGGCGGCCTCCACCCCGAGGTCGGAGTGGTTGGTCCAGACGCCGTAGGTGATCGCCATCGCGAGCGTGAAGACCGCGAGGCCCAGGAAGATCTTGCCCTGTTCCTTCATCAGGCGTCGCCCTCCTTCTTGCCCTTGCCCAGCTGCGGGGCGTCGTACTTGGCCGGGGTCACACCGGCGAGGTGCTTGGCCGGCTCACCGTGGTTCTCCAGGTAGTCCAGCGCCGCGATCTCCGGGTGGTGGAGGTCGAAGGCCGGGGATTCGGAGCGGATCCGGGGCAGCGTGAGGAAGTTGTGCCGCGGCGGCGGGCAGGAGGTCGCCCACTCCAGCGAGCGGCCGTAGCCCCACGGGTCGTCCACCTCGACCTTCTCGCCGTACTTGGCCGTCTTCCAGACGTTGTAGAGGAACGGCAGGATCGACAGGCCGAGCAGGAACGAGCCGATGGTCGAGACGGTGTTCAGCGTGGTGAAGCCGTCGGCGGCCAGGTAGTCGGCGTAGCGGCGGGGCATGCCCTCCGCACCGAGCCAGTGCTGCACCAGGAAGGTGGTGTGGAAGCCGATGAAGAGCGTCCAGAAGGTCATCTTGCCGAGGCGCTCGTCCAGCATCTTGCCGGTCATCTTCGGCCACCAGAAGTGGAAGCCGGCGAACATCGCGAAGACGACCGTGCCGAAGACCACGTAGTGGAAGTGGGCGACGACGAAGTACGAGTCCGAGACGTGGAAGTCGATCGGCGGGGAGGCGAGCAGAACGCCCGTCAGACCACCGAAGAGGAAGGTGACCAGGAAGCCGACCGTCCAGAGCATCGGGGTCTCGAAGCTCAGCGAGCCCTTCCACATGGTGCCGACCCAGTTGAAGAACTTCACACCGGTCGGGACCGCGATCAGGAAGGTCATGAAGGAGAAGAACGGCAGCAGCACCTGGCCGGTGACGTACATGTGGTGGGCCCACACCGTCACGGACAGACCGGCGATCGCGATGGTGGCCGCGATCAGGCCGGAGTAGCCGAACATCGGCTTGCGGCTGAAGACCGGGATGATCTCCGACACGATGCCGAAGAACGGCAGCGCGATGATGTACACCTCGGGGTGGCCGAAGAACCAGAAGAGGTGCTGCCAGAGCAACGCCCCGCCGTTGGCCGGATCGAAGACGTGTGCCCCGAATTTACGGTCCGCCTCCAGGGCGAACAGCGCGGCGGCCAGGACCGGGAAGGCCAGCAGGACCAGCACGGCGGTCAGCAGGACGTTCCAGACGAAGATCGACATCCGGAACATCGTCATGCCGGGCGCGCGCATGCAGATGATGGTGGTGATGAAGTTGACCGCACCGAGGATGGTGCCGAAGCCGGAGAAGGCCAGGCCCATGATCCACATGTCGGCGCCGATGCCCGGCGAGCGGACGGCGTCCGACAGCGGGGAGTAGGCGAACCAGCCGAAGTCGGCCGCACCCTGCGGGGTGACGAAGCCGGCCACCGCGATGGTCGAGCCGAACAGGTACAGCCAGTACGCGAACATGTTCAGACGCGGGAACGCCACGTCCGGGGCGCCGATCTGGAGCGGCATGATCCAGTTCGCGAAGCCGGCGAAGAGCGGCGTCGCGAACATCAGGAGCATGATCGTGCCGTGCATCGTGAACGCCTGGTTGAACTGCTCGTTCGACAGGATCTGGGTCCCGGGACGAGCCAGCTCGGCACGCATGACCAGGGCGAGGATGCCACCGATCAGGAAGAAGGCGAACGACGTGCCCAGGTAGAGCGTGCCGATCGTCTTGTGGTCAGTGGTGGTCAGCCACTTGATGATGGTCGAACCCGGCTTCCGGGTCCGCTGCGCCCCGACCGTGACGGCCCCGGCGCCCCCGCCGGCCGCGGCGGGCTCGTTGAGGATGGTCACTTCTCTTCACTTCCCATGGTCGTGATGCCGGACGGCACCGCGCCGGTCTGGCCCTTGGCCCGGAGGTCCGCCAGGTGCTTGTCGTACTCGGCGCGGTCGACGACCTTCACGTTGAAGAGCATGCGCGAGTGGTCGGCGCCGCAGAGCTCGGCGCACTTGCCCATGTACTCGCCCTTGACGTTCGGGGTGACCTCGAACTGGTTCACCACGCCCGGCACGACATCCATCTTCATCAGGAAGTTGACGGGCCAGAAGTCGTGGATGACGTCACGCGAGGTGAGGACGAACTTGACCGACTCGTTGACCGGCAGGTACAGGGTCGGCACCTCCTTGGGGGTGCCCACGTCGTACGCGGCGTCCTTGTTGGCCGGGTCGGGGTGCTCGGTGTTCTCGTAGTTGAACGCCCAGCTCCACTGGAAGCCGACCACGTTGACCGTGTGCTGCGGCTTCTCGGAGACGGAGATCAGCCTCGACTCGTCGCGGGCGACGAAGTAGAAGAGCACCGACACGATGATGATGGGGACCGCGGTGTAGAGCGCCTCGATGGGCACGTTGTACCGGGTCTGCGGAGGGATCTGCACGCCGGTGCGGCTGCGCCGGTGGAAGATCACGCTCCAGATGATCAGACCCCACATCAGTACGCCGACCACCAGCGCCGCGATCCAGGACCCCTGCCACATGTGGAGGACCAGCGGCCCTTCCTCGGTGACGGGGCTCGGGAGGCCAAGCCTGGGGAGGTCGTTGGCCGAGCAGCCGGTGGCGGTCGCGATGACGAGGCCCAGTGCCAGCGCCTGAGGCAGCTTCCGCCGCATCGTGCGCCGCGGCGAGCGGTCGGAGCCGTTGGGACTCACGTAGCGCCTTCCCGAAGTCTCGCCCGCCTTCGCGTCGCCCCGCGGAGGATTGTGAGCCTCCCCGGCGACCCGTCCACGGGCACGGTTTGAATGCTTATGCGGGCCAAACCCTACTCCAGCCTTATGCGCTGCTGACGGGCAGGTCCCGGTAACGCGCCGCCCGGTCGCCCGATCAGGCCCCGCAAGGGCTGCGCCGCAGGTCATCGTAGGCATTAGAGGTCCGTACGCCCGATCGGGGGATGAGCTCGGACAACGTGGGTGACGGTCCGTCGGACGCGGACGAATCGGACATTCGGGTTGATCGACTGACGGCCGGTGAGCGGTGGTCGGAGGCCGGAACACGCCCGGGAGTGTCGTTAAATGTGACCGTGTACTTCGATGTGGCGTCCACGGCCCCGCTCCACCCCGTCGCGCGGCAGGCACTGACCGCCGCCCTGGACGAGGGGTGGGCCGATCCCGCGCGGCTCTACCGCGCCGGGCGGCAGGCCCGGATGCTGCTGGACGCCGCCCGCGAGACGGTCGCCGAGGTGCTCGGCACCCGGGCCGACGAGATCTCCTTCACCGCCGGCGGGACGCAGGCCGTCCAGTTGGGCGTGCTCGGCGCGCTGGCGGGCCGCCGGCGCCACGGCGCGCACCTGGTCCACTCCGCGGTCGAGCACTCCAGCGTGCTGCACACCGCGGAGCGGCACGAGGCGGCCGGCGGGGAGACGAGCGTGGTACCGGTCGACCGGTACGGACGGGTCGCGCCGGAGGAGTTCGCCGCGGCGCTGCGGCCGGACACCGCGCTCGCCGTGCTGCAGTCGGCCAACCACGAGGTGGGCACGGTCCAGCCGGTGGCCGAGGTGGCCGAGCTCTGCGGTGACGTCCCGCTGCTGGTGGACGCCGCGCAGAGCGCCGGGCGGGTGGACGTCCCGGGCGGCTGGTCGCTGCTGACGGCCAGTGCGCACAAGTGGGGCGGCCCGGCCGGGGTCGGTGTCCTGGCGGTGCGCAAGGGGGTCCGGTACTCCTCACCGCTGCCGGCCGACGAGCGCGAGGGCGGCCGGGTGCCGGGCTTCGTCAACGTCCCGGCGATCGTGGCCGCGGCCGCCTCGCTGCGGGCGGTGCGGGCCGAGGCCGAGCGGGAGAACGCCCGGCTGCACGCCCTGGTCGAGCGGATCCGGGCCCGGGTGCCGCAGACCGTGCCCGAGGTGGAGGTGGTCGGCGACCCGGTGCGGCGGCTGCCGCACCTCGTCACCTTCTCCTGCCTGTACGTCGACGGCGAAGTGCTGCTGACCGAGCTGGACCGGGCCGGCTTCGCCGTCTCCTCCGGTTCGTCCTGCACCTCCTCCACCCTGACGCCGAGCCACGTGCTGGCGGCGATGGGCGTGCTCACCGAGGGCAACGTCCGGGTCTCGCTGCCGTTCGGCGCGGCCGGGGCGGACGTCGAACGGTTCCTCCAGGTGCTGCCGGAAGTGGTGGCCCGGGTCCGCGCCCCGCTCGGGCTGGACCTGTCGCTGCCGGAGCCGGCACCGGCGGGCCGACCGGCCCCGGTGATCGACGCCCTGGTGATCGACGCCCTCGGCAAGCGGTGCCCGCTGCCGGTGATCGAGCTCGCCAAGCGGATCGGTGAGGTGCCGGCCGGCGGGACGGTCGCGGTGCTGGCCGACGACGAGGCGGCCCGGCTGGACATCCCGGCCTGGTGCGGGATGCGCGGCCAGGAGTACCTGGGCGAGGCCCCGGCCGCCGACTTCGGCGGCGACCGGGGCTCGGCCTACCTGGTGCGGCGCACCGCCTGAGCGGGTGCGCCGGGCGGGCTACTTGACCAGGTGTGCCCGGACGTCGGCCGCGGCCTCGGCGCCGTAGGCGGCCTCGAAGCGCTGCAGGAAGGCGAGCGGGCGCAGCTCGTACTCCTGGGTGCCGACGGTCTCGATCACCAGGGTCGCGAGCATGCAGCCGAGCTGGGCCGAGCGCTCCAGCTCCAGCTCCCAGGAGAGGCCCGCCAGGAAACCGGCCCGGAAGGCGTCGCCGACGCCGGTCGGGTCGACCTTGGCCTCCTCGGGCGCGCAGCCGACCACCACCGGGGACTCGCCCTTGCGGTCGATCCGGACGCCCTTGCTGCCGAGGGTGGTGATCCGGGTGCCCACCCGGGTCAGGATCTCCTCGGCGTCCCAGCCGGTCTTGGTCTCGATCAGCGCGGCCTCGTACTCGTTGGTGAACAGGTACGCGGCGCCGTCGACGATCTCGCGGATGTCCTCGCCGTCCAGGCGGGCCAGCTGCTGGGACGGGTCGGCGGCGAAGGCGTAGCCGCGGGTCCGGCACTCCTGGGTGTGGCGGACCATGCCCTGCGGGTCGTCGGCGCCGATCAGCACGAGGTCCAGGCCGCCGACGCGGTCGGCGATCGGCTTGAGCTCGATGTTGCGGGCCTCGGCCATGGCGCCGGTGTAGAACGAGGCGATCTGGTTGTGGTCCTCGTCCGTGGTGCACATGAAACGGGCGGTGTGGCGGGTCTCGGAGATGTGGACCGACTGGCAGTCCACGTTGTTGCGCTCCAGCCAGCTGCGGTACTCGCCGAAGTCCGCGCCTGCGGCGCCGACCAGGATCGGGCTCAGGCCGAGGACACCCATACCGAACGCGATGTTCGGCGCGACACCACCGCGACGGATGTCGAGGGTGTCGACCAGGAAGGACAGCGACACGGTGTGCAGCTGCTCGGCGACGAGCTGGTCGGAGAACCGACCGGGGAACGTCATCAGGTGGTCGGTCGCGATCGAACCGGCGACGGCGATACGCACGGGAAGTCTCCTCAGGAGGGCGGCATGGCCACAAAGAAAGCAAGGGGCGGAACCCACCCACGGTACCGGGCGGGGGCCGGGCGACAGCAAGACCGCCTGTATTGGCACCGGCCACCGTCGAACGTGTACTACCCCCGGGTAGCTCTGGTGGGGGCCGGAGGGGCGGCCTAGGGTCGCTGGCAGGGGCCGGAACGGCCCTGACCGAGCCGTGGCAGTGCGGCCGCGGCACCGTGGATCGGAGCGATGCCCGATGATGCCAAGTCACCACCCGTTGCGTGTTCCGCCCGCCCTGCGGGGCGACGCCGACGGCGAGACCCTGGACGCGCTGGTGGACTCCTCCCGGCAGCTGCGCCGCTTCTGGCCGCTGCTGGCGACCGGCCCCGAGCCCAGCGCACCCGCCCGGATCGGCATCAGCGTGCCGTCCGGGGCGCAGCGGCTGGTCGCGGGAATGGCCGAATACGGTATGTGATCCCACCCGGGGGCGGCCCGCGGGAGAGCGGGAACCGGATTCGTCCGAGGCACGTCACATCCGCGCGGTGCGGCCGTCGGGGCGGCGCCGCTGAACCCTCGGGAGGATGTTCAGATGGATCTGGAGACGATGCCCCGGCGTACCGGTGGAGCACGGGCCGGCCGGCCGCGCGGACGGCGGGCGGCGGCGCTGGCGGGTCTGCTGCTGGCGGCGGCCGCGCTGGCCGGATGTGGTGACGGCGACGGCAAGTCGGCCGCGGATTCGGCGTCCGGCTCGGCGCAGCCGACGACGAGTGCGACGGCCTCCCCCGGTGCCTCGACTTCCGCGACCTCCTCGGCCGCGCCGACGGACCCCGCCACGGCCTCGCCACCGGTGTCGACCCCGCCGGCCGATCCGGCGGCGAGCAGCCCCGATCCCCGGCCGACCGGCCCAGCGCCGGGCACGGGCCCGGCGCAGACACCCACACCGGCGCCCACTCCCCCGGGCATCGCGGTCGGCGAGCCGGCGCCGAACGGGCAGCCGGTCCACCCCGCGATCACCTACCGGGTGGACGCCTCCAAGCTGACGGTCTGGTTCTACGGCGGGATCTGCGAGAAGTACGCGCTGAAGGTGGACGAGTCCAAGCCCGGGCGGGTGGACGTCCGGGTCGCGGTGGCGGCACCGATGCCGGCCGGGCAGGCCTGCGCCGAGCTGGCCAAGCGGCAGACGGTGACGGCCGAGCTGAAGCAGCCGCTGATGGGCCGGGCGGTGACGGACCTCGCGACCGGCCAGCCGGTGCCGCTGGAGAGCGACCCGCACGTCGGACCGGACCCGGCCGGCCCGGAGATCAGCGGGCAGTAGGGCCGCGGAAACGGCGAAGGCGGCCCCGGAGGATCCGGGGCCGCCTTCGCCGTCTGCCGACTAGCTGAACGAGTCGCCGCAGGCGCAGGAGCCCGTGGCGTTCGGGTTGTCGATCGTGAAGCCCTGCTTCTCGATGGTGTCCACGAAGTCGACGGTGGCGCCGCCGAGGTACGGGGCGCTCATCCGGTCGGTGACGACCTTGACACCGTTGAAGTCCTTGAGCACGTCACCGTCGAGCGAGCGCTCGTCGAAGAACAGCTGGTAACGCAGGCCGGAGCAACCACCGGGCTGGACGGCAACGCGCAGCGCAAGGTCGTCGCGGCCCTCCTGCTCCAGCAGGCCCTTGACCTTGGCCGCGGCGGCATCGGTAAGGAGGATGCCACTCTCGACGGTGGTCTCGTCCTGGACGGTCATCTGCTTTCTCCCGGTCTTGACGACGGTCTGCCGCCAGTGCCAACCAACGGCCGTCCGGATTCATTTCCCGGACGGCGGTGTGTTTTCGGCGGCTTTCGGCGGCGGAATGTTTTCGTGGGCCGGGTGTACCACCCGCTCCCCTACGCTCCCCATGCTCGCACAACCCGCGCGGGTCGGACACCGCCTCGACCGCCGATCCGGCCGAACCGGCCCCGGGCGGACACCGCGGCGGCCAGGATGGTGGCCATGATCCTGCGCCTGGTCCAGGACACCGCCGCCGACGCGGAGGCCGTCCAGCACATCGCCCGCGCCTCGTTCGCCTCGCTCGCCGACTCCCCCGGCACGGCCGAGCAGGACCGGTCGCCGGTCCGCCGGCTGGCCCGGATCAGACACCTCGTCCGCACCGACCAGCAGGGCTGCTGGCTGGCGGAGAGCGACGGCGAGCCGGTCGGCGCGGTGCTGTCGCTGCGCCGCGAGGGCCTCTGGATCCTGGCGCTGCTCGTGGTGCGGCCCGAGGCTCAGGGCCAGGGGCTCGGACGGCTCCTGCTGGAGCGGGCCGCCGCGTACGGGCGCGGCTGCCTGCGCGGGATGCTCTGCGCCTCGCCGTCCCCGGCGGCCGCCCGCCGGTACCGGCTGGCCGGGTTCACCCTGCACCCGGCCATGACGCTGACCGGGCAGGTGGACCGAGCCGGGCTGCTCGACCCCGGGGACATCCCGGTGCACCCCGGCAACGCCACCCACCGGCACCTGCTGGACTCGGTGGACCGGCGGCTGCGCGGGGCCGCGCACGGGCCGGACCACGAGCTGATGCTGGCCCACTGCGAGGAACTGCTGATCGCCGACGCGCTGGCCGGCAGCGGCTACTGCTACCGGGACGGCGGCGAGGTGAAGCTGCTGGCCGCGACCTCGAAGCGGATCGCCGCCCGGCTGCTGCGCGAGGCGCTGGCCCGGGTGCCGGACGGCGTGGAGGCCCGGGTGGAGTACCTGACCGCCGAGCAGGAGTGGGCGCTGGACGTCGGCCTGGAGGTGGGTCTGACCCCGGGGACCCGGGGCTACCTGGGACTGCGCGGGATGCGCCCGCCGGCGCCCTACCTGCCCAACGGCGCCCTGCTGTAGACGTCGAACCCCCGCCGGGCACACCCGGCGGGGGTTCGACGGGAACGCTCAGGACGGCCGCACCTACCCGCAGCGCCGTCCCCGGGCCCGTCCCACCGGCCCCGGCCCCGCCGGCCCCCGGCGGCGAAGGGGCCTCAGATCATCGTCTCCAGGATCTCCCGGACCATCTCCATGGTCGTGCCCGGGTGCAGGAAGGCGAAGCGGGCGACCGTCTCGCCGTCCCAGCCGGTCGGGGTGACGAACCCGATCTGGTCCGCGAGCAGCTGCTGCGACCAGCGGTAGTAGTCGTCGTTGGTCCAGCCGGTGCGCTTGAAGCAGACCGCGGAGAGCTGCGGGTCGAACAGCAGCTCCAGGTGCTCGGTGTCGCGGATCAGCTGGGCGGTGTCGCGGGCCAGGGTGAGGCCGGTCTCGATGGCGTCGGTGTAGGCCTGGGTGCCGTGCACGGCCAGCGAGAACCAGAGCGGCAGGCCGCGGGCGCGCCGGGTCAGGTGGTAGGCGTAGTCGGTGGGGTTCCACTCGTCGCCCTCGGTGTGCAGCACGTCCAGGTAGGACGCGTCCTGGGTGTGCACGGCGCGGGCGAGCTGCGGGTTGCGGTAGATCAGGGCGGCGCAGTCGAAGGGGGCGAACAGCCACTTGTGCGGGTCCACCACGAAGGAGTCGGCGTGCTCGATGCCGTTGTAGCGGGCCCGGACGGAGGGGGCGAACAGGCCCGCGCCGCCGTAGGCGCCGTCCACGTGGAACCAGAGGTCGCGCTCGCGGGCCACCTCGGAGAGGCCCTGGAGGTCGTCGATGATGCCCTCGTTGGTGGTGCCGGCCGTGCCGACGACGGCGATCACCGTCTCGGGGTTCGGGTCGGCGGCCAGGGCGGCGCGCAGCGCCTCACCGGTGAAGCGGCGGTCGACGGTGGGGACCTTGAAGGCCTCGACGCCGATGATGTTGAAGGTGTTCTTGACCGAGGAGTGCACCTGGTCGGCGACGGCGATCCGCAGCCGGGCCTCCGGCCCGACGCCGAGTCGGCGGCGGGCGGTGTCGCGGGCGACCACCAGGGCGGAGAGGTTGCCGGCCGAACCGCCGGAGACGAAGGTGCCGCCGGCCGACTCGGGCATTGCGGCCCGGTCCGCGATCAGGCGCAGCACCTGGTTCTCGGCGGCGATGGCGCCGGCCGCCTCCAGCCAGGAGATGCCCTGGAGGGAGGCGCACGAGACGACCATGTCGAAGAGCAGCGCGGCCTTGGTCGGCGCGCACGGGATGAACGAGAGGTAGCGCGGGCTGTCGGCGGAGATCACCGCACGGGAGAGCTCGTGGTCGTAGAGCTTCAGCACGTCGGCCGGGTCGTTGCCGTCCGGGTTGAGCAGGCCGGCCAGCTGGGTGCGCAGGTGCTCGCCGTCGCCGGGGTGGTCGAGCGGGACGGGGTCGTACTGCAGCCGCTCCCGCATGTAGTCGAATACCAGGTCGACCAGCTCGTTGTCGGGCCGGTGCATGCGGTCGGGGGCTGCGGACACGGGGGTCCCTCTCGGCTGTGGGGTGTCGGGGGGAGGGCCGGCGGCGCGGGACGTCTCACCGCTCCGCCGGTTGTGATCAGCCTAGGCAGCGCAGGGCCTTCGCCGCGCGTCCGAACGCGGCTGGTCAGGCAGGATTCGAGCGTCTTCGCCGGGGCGTGCGCAGGATTCCTGCGCCCGCCCCGGGGCGGGCCCGGGCCGGGGCCGAGCGGCCCCTCGCGGGACCGGACTGGACCGTTCGGATCAGCCGATGAGCTGGGACAGCACCACGGAGGAGCGGCTGCGCTGGACACCGGGCTCCCGCCGGATGCGCTCGATCACGGCCTCCAGGTGCCGCATGTCGGCGGCCCGCAGATGGACCAGGGCGTCGGGGTCGCCGGTGACCGTCCAGGCGGCGACCACCTCGGGGAACTGGCGCAGGCTCGCCAGGATCTCCTCGGGGGCGGTCCGCTCGCGGCAGTAGACCTCGACGAAGGCCTCGGTCTGCCAGCCGAGCACCGAGGGGTCGAGGACGACGGTGAAGCCGCGGACCACCCCGCGCGCCCGCAGCCGGTCGATCCGGCGACGGACGGCGGTGGCGGAGAGGTTCACCTGCAGGCCGATCTCGGCGTACGAGGCCCGGCCGTCGCTTCCCAGCCGGGCGAGCAGGAGACGATCGGTCTCGTCGAGGTCGGCCCCGACCGTCTCGTGTGCTCGACTGCTGGTCATCGGTGCGGGGCTCCACAGGTCGTACGGGGTCGGCGGGGGCGACAGCCGCCGAAACGGTTCTGCACCATTCTGGCGGATGACAGGACCGAGTCCACCGCTGACAGATGACGGATCGGGGTCCTTTCCCGGTCCGGCGGTCTCAACCGACCAGGAGGACGATCTTCCCCCGGGTCCGGCCCTCGGCGCTGAGTGCCTGGGCGGAGCCGGCCTGCGCGAGCGGGAAGGTGGAGGCGACGGTGACGGTGAGCCGGCCGTCGTCGGCGAGCGCGGCCAGCTCGCCCAGCCCGGCGGCATCGGGGCGGACCCAGACGTAGTGGCCACCGAGCGCCTTCACCCGGTAGTCGGTGACGGAGGCGATCCGGGACGGGTCCGCGACCAGGGTGGCCGAGACGTCGACGGCCCCGCCGCCGACCAGGTCGAGGGCCGCGTCCACACCGCCGGGCGCCAGCGCCCGGACCCGCTCGGCCAGGCCCTCGCCGTGGGCGACCGGCTCGGCGCCGAGGCCGCGCAGGTAGTCGTGGTTGCGCACGCCCGCGGTACCGATCACCCGGGCACCGAACGCCCTGGCGATCTGCACGGCCAGGTGGCCGACCCCGCCCGCGGCGGCGTGCACCAGCACGGTGTCGCCCGCCCGCACCCGCAGCGCCCGCAGGCTCTGCAGGGCGGTGAGCCCGGCCAGCGGGAGGCCGCCGCTCTGCGCCCAGTCCAGGGCCGCGGGCCTGCGGGCCAGCGTACGGACGGGTGCGGCGACCAACTCGGCGTAGGTGCCGTGCTCGACGGAGTCCTTGCGCACGTAGCCGTAGACCTCGTCGCCGGGCGCGAACTCGGTCACCCCGCCACCGACCGCCCGGACCACCCCGGCCGCGTCCCAGCCCATCACCAGGGGGAAGTGGGCGTCCAGCAGACCGGCCAGGCCGCCGTCCCGGATCCTCCAGTCCACCGGGTTCACCCCGGCCGCCCTGACCTCCACCAGTACCGAGTCCGGCCCGACCTTGGGGTCCGGCAGGTCGAGGTACTCGACCACCTCGGGGCCGCCGTAGCGGCGGATCGCGATTGCCTTCATGGACCCAGCCAAACCCGGCCCGGTCCGGATTTCGATTCGGCCACGCCGGACCTCGCCGTATCGTGCTTCCGGCGCCACCGAACGGGTCCAAAGCGGCGAGCGGTTCTCGTCACATCGACAGGATGGCCATCGTCAGTCTGACGCTAAGCGGTTATCATAGATAACGTCAGATAGACGAGAAGGCTGCACCGACTGATCGGCCGCACAGAAGGGCACCCGCCCGTGACCACCACCATCACCGAGACCTACGGCGTCGACCCCACTCCGACGCCGCTCGCTCTGCTGCTGCTCGGCCGTGAGGCCGACCCGAACAGCGAGCGCGGCGTCGAGTGCCCCGGCGACCTTCCCGCCGCCTCCGACCCGGACCTGGTCGCCCGCGCCCGGGCCGCCAAGGAGGCGCTCGGAGAGCGCGTCTTCATCCTCGGCCACCACTACCAGCGCGACGAGGTGATCGAGTTCGCCGACGTCACCGGCGACTCCTTCAAGCTCGCGCGTGACGCGGCCGCCCGTCCGGAGGCCGAGTACATCGTCTTCTGCGGCGTGCACTTCATGGCCGAGTCCGCGGACATCCTCACCGGTGACGCCCAGCAGGTCGTCCTGCCGGACCTCGCGGCCGGCTGTTCGATGGCCGACATGGCCACCGCCGAGCAGGTCGCCGAGTGCTGGGACGTCCTGACCGACGCCGGCATAGCCGACGTCACCGTCCCGGTCTCGTACATGAACTCCTCCGCCGACATCAAGGCCTTCACCGGCAAGCACGGCGGCACCATCTGCACCTCGTCCAACGCCCAGCGGGCCCTGGAGTGGGCCTTCGAGCAGGGGCAGAAGGTGCTCTTCCTGCCCGACCAGCACCTGGGGCGCAACACCGCGGTGCGCGAGATGGGCTTCTCGCTGGACGACTGCGTGCTCTACAACCCGCACAAGCCGGGCGGCGGCCTGACCGCCGAGCAGCTGCGGAACGCCAAGATGATCCTCTGGCGGGGCCACTGCTCGGTGCACGGCCGGTTCTCGCTGGACTCGGTCAACGACGTCCGCGAGCGCATCCCGGGCGTCACCGTGCTGGTGCACCCCGAGTGCAAGCACGAGGTCGTCGCGGCCGCCGACATGGTGGGCTCGACCGAGTACATCATCAAGGCGCTGGACGCCGCCGAGCCCGGCTCCAAGTGGGCCATCGGCACCGAGCTCAACCTCGTCCGCCGCCTCGCCAAGGCGCACCCGGACAAGGAGGTCGTCTTCCTGGACCGGGCGGTCTGCTTCTGCTCCACGATGAACCGGATCGACCTGCCGCACCTGGTCTGGGCGCTGGAGTCGCTGGTCGAGGGCCGGGTGCCGAACGTGATCCGGGTCGACCCGGAGACCGAGAAGTACGCCAAGGCGGCGCTGGACCGGATGCTCGCCCTGCCGTAGCCCGCGCCGCACGACGAAGGGCGGGCTCCTCCGTACCGGAGGGGCCCGCCCTTTCGTCTGGCGCGAGACGGCTGCTACTCGGGGAAGCCGGGGATCAGGCCGTCACCCTCGGCCCGCAGCAGCTGCCGAACCTGGTCGATCGTCGAGTCGGCATCGGGGAGGATCAGGTCGGAGGGCTCCAGCGAGGTGTCCGGCAACGGGGTGCCGAGCTCCTTGACGGCGCCCAGCAGCTCCCCGAGCGCTCGACGGAAATGCTCTTCGTCCCCCGACTCCAGTGCGGCGAGAAGCTCGTCGTCGAGCTCGTTCAGCCGGTTCAGATGGGCGTCGCCCACCTCGAACTGGCCCTCGCCCATGACCCTCATGATCATGCCTCGCGTCTCCCTGGTTCAGTGGGGTGAAGCTCAGGTCACTTGTTGTAGTTGATCCGCGGGTTGTCCGGCCGGGCGTCCTGCGGCTGCGCCGCGCCCGGCTCGATGGCCTGCGGACCGGAAGCCGGCGAGCCACCCGTCAGCTCGGCCTTCATCCGGGCCAGCTCCAGCTCGACGTCCGAGCCACCGGCGACCCGCTCCAGCTCCGCCTCGATGTCGTCCTTGCGGCCGAGCCCGCTGGCGTCGTCGAGCGCGCCGGAGGCCAGCAGCTCGTCGATCGCACCCGCGCGGGCCTGCATCTGGGCGGTCTTGTCCTCGGCCCGCTGGATCGCCAGGCCGACGTCGCCCATCTCCTCGGAGATGCCGGAGAAGGACTCGGCGATCCGGGTCTGCGCCTGGGCCGCGGTGTAGGTGGCCTTGATCGTCTCCTTCTTGGTGCGGAAGGCGTCGACCTTGGCCTGCAGCCGCTGGGAGGCGAGCGTGAGCTTCTCCTCCTCCGCCTGGAGCTGCTGGTACTGCACCTCCAGATCGGTGATCTGGGACTGCATGTTCGCCTTGCGGGTGAGGGCCTCGCGCGCGAGGTCCTCCCGACCGAGCGAGAGCGCCTTGCGGCCCTGGTCCTCGTACTTGGCGGACTGCTGCTGCAGCTGGGTCAGCTGGAGCTCCAGACGCTTGCGCGAGGTGGCCACGTCCGCGACGCCGCGACGTACCTTCTGCAGCAGTTCGAGCTGCTTCTGGTACGAGTAGTCGAGCGTCTCACGGGGATCCTCCGCCCGGTCCAAGGCCTTGTTCGCCTTGGAGCGGAAGATCAACCCCATACGCTTCATGATTCCGTCGCTCATGGGCCTCGGGTGCCCCCTTCTCCGGCCTGCGGTATCTATCTCGTTACCAGACACGACGAGTGTATGTGCAGCGAGCCCGTCGCCGCAGTGCACCTGCCTGCAACAAGACTGCTACAGCGACCCGGCGGCGGCCTCATCCCCGGGGTGGATCCGCCCCTCATCCCAGCCACCGTCCGCCGGTGTGATCCCCTACGGGAAGACGCCCGCAAACCCGGCTCCGGGCCCGGACCGGCACGATCGATATGCGTTTGGGTCCAAGGGCACCCGTGGAAGCGGTCGCGCACCCCGTACGCTGGGGGTGTGTTCCGACGCCGTTCAGATGATGCCGCTGCCTCCGCCGCTGTGCTGGAGAAGCAGGACGAGACGACCCAGGCCCGCGACCCGCAGGCGAAGAAGGGCCGGCCCACGCCCAAGCGCAGTGCGGCCGAGGCCAACCGGCGTACCCGGGTGACCGTGCCCAAGGACCGCAAGGAGGCCTCCCGCCAGGCGCGCGAGCGGATGCGCAGCGAGCGCGAGAAGCAGCGCACCGCGCTGCTGGAGGGTGACGAGCGGCACCTGCCGGCCCGTGACAAGGGCCCGGTGCGCAAGTTCACCCGCGAGTACGTGGACGCCCGCTGGTCGCTCGCCGAGTTCTTCCTGCCCGCCGCCGTGGTGATCCTGGTCCTCAGCATCGTCAAGGTGCCGGCCCTCCAGCTGCTCTCCACCCTGCTCTTCCTGGCCTTCTTCGTGCTGGTGGTGCTGGACTTCGTCCGCCTCGGCTTCGGTCTGCGCAAGCAGCTCGGCGAGCGGTTCGCGGACCAGAACACCCGCGGTGCGGTGGCCTACGGCCTGATGCGCATCCTGCAGATGCGCCGGCTGCGCCTGCCCAAGCCGCAGGTGCGGCGCGGAGAGAAGCCCTGACCGCCGAACCGGTGGACTCCGGCTGGGCCCCTCCCGCATGGGAGGGGCCCGGCCTGTACGCGCTTCCGGGCCAGGGCGACGGCGGCCACGACCGGATCGCCCAGGAGCGCCGGCTGCCCTCGCGCAGCGGCTCCTTCGCCGGCGGCACCGGCCCGTGGCTGGAACGCCTCGGCGGCCTGCGCAACCTCGTCCGGCAGGAGCTGGTCGCCCGGCAGCTGGCCGAGCAGTTGGCCGGCCGCGCCGAACAGCGCGTCCTGGACATCGGCTGCGGCCAGGGCACCCAGGCGCTGCGGCTGGCCCGGGCCGGCCACTACGTCACCGGGATCGACTCCGATCCGGTCGCGCTCGGCGTCGCCCAGGGGGCGCTGGCCGAGGAGCCGCCCGAGGTGCGCGGCCGGATGCAGCTGCTCAGCGGCGACGGCCACCAGTGCGGCCGCTGGTTCGGGCCGCGCAGCTTCGACGTGGTGCTCTGCCACGGCGTCCTGATGTACCTGCCGGACCCGGATCCGATGATCGCCTCGCTGGCCCGACTGCTGGCCCCCGGCGGGCTGCTCTCGCTGCTGGTCCGCAACCGCGACGCGCTGGCCCTGCGGCCCGCCGCCGCCGGGGACTGGCGGGCCGCCCTGCACGCGTTCGAGAGCGACCGCTACTACAACCGGCTCGGGCTGGCCGCCCGGGCCGACCGGCTCGCCGACCTCGCCGTCACCCTCTCCGAGGTGTCCGTGCCGCTGCGGCACTGGTACGGCGTGCGGGTCTTCACCGACAACGCGCCCGACGACGCGGCGCCGCCGGTGGACGGCCGGCAGCTGGCCCAGCTGCTGGAGGCCGAGGAGCGGGCCGGTCGCACCGACCCGTACCGGCAGGTCGCCGCGCTGCTGCACGTGTTCGGGGCCAAGTAGCCGCTGTTTCGCGCGCTCGCCTCCGGGGCGGTCTGTCCCGGTGCCGACGCGTCGCGCGGGCTTTCAGGTCGGCGGAGCAGCCGGCTCAGGCCTCGTGCAGGCTCATCGAGTAGATCTCCCGGCCGTCGTCGAGCAGGACCGCGGTGTCCACGCCGTCCTCGGCCAGCTGCTTCCAGCTCTCCCCGATCCAGGTCTCGGCGTCCCCCTGGCCGGCGAACTCCTCCTCCTGGCCGCCGCTCGGGGCCACCACGGTGCCGTCCGCCTTCTCGTACCGCCACGTCCAGACCATGTCCGGTTTCCTCCCACTGACGACCTGTGCGCTGCCTGTGCACTGCCTGTGCGCTGCGCACCTTAGTGCCTCCGGCACCGGGATGTCGGAGGCTCTTAGCCTTCCCGGCCCGATCTTCGATATGCCTGGCCGGGGCCGCGTTGTCGGCCGGTCCGGGCCCGACCGGGGCTGCGCGGCGCCCACTTGGCAGGATGGACGCATGGCAGCCCACCCCGCACCCCCCCGCACCCTGGTCCTCGGCGGCGCCCGGTCCGGCAAGTCCACCAGGGCCGAGCAGCTGCTCGCCCGGTACCAGGACGTGTTGTACGTGGCCACCGGCGGCACCCGGGACGGCGACACCGAGTGGGCGCAGCGGGTCGCGCTGCACCGCGACCGGCGGCCGGCGAGCTGGCGCACCACCGAGACCTGCGACCTGGAGGCGGTGCTGGCGGACGCCGCCGACCCGGCGCCGGTACTGATCGACTGCCTGGCACTCTGGCTGACCGCGGTGATGGACGAGTGCGACGCCTGGGACGACGCGGTCTGGGCGGACGGGGGTGAGGCGGCGGTCCAGCGGCGCTGCGAGGGGCTGGCCCGGGCCTGGGCGGCGACCCGGCGACCGGTGATCGCGGTCAGCAACGAGGTGGGCATGGGTGTCGTCCCGGCGACCGCCTCGGGCCGCCGCTTCCGCGACACCCTGGGCCGGCTGAACATGACGGTGGCCGACGCCTCGGAGCGTGTGCTGCTCGTCGTGGCGGGGCAGGTTCTGACGGTCAAGCCCGCCGCAGGCTGACCATCTACGGCGTGTAGCCTTCCGACCGATGGACACGACCGTGGATCTCGATACGTTCTCCTCGCTCGTCGAGCGCCCCGACGAGAGCGCCCGGCGGGCCGCCGAGGAGCGCTGGCAGGCGCTGGACCGGCCGCGCGGCGGGCTCGGCCGGCTGGAGGAGCTGGGCAGTTGGCTGTCGTCCGTACAGGGGCGCTCCCCGGTGCGGCCGCTGTCGGCGCCCAAGGTGCTGCTGTTCGCCGCCGACCACGGGGTGGCGGCCCTCGGGGTGTCCCGGCTGCCCGCGCAGGGCGGCACGGCCGCCCGGGTGCGGGCGGTGCTGGACGGCACCGCGCCGGTGGCCCTGCTCGCCCGGCGCTTCGGCGCCGAGGTGCGGGTGGTGGACGTCGCGGTCGACGCGGACCCGTCCGACTTCCCGGACGAGGTGGTCGCGCACCGGGTGCGGCGCGGCTCCGGCCGGATCGACGTCGAGGACGCGCTGAGCGCCGAGGAGACGGCCAAGGCCTTCCGGGCCGGGATGGCCGTCGCCGACGAGGAGGCCGACGCCGGTACCGACCTGGTGGTCCTGGGCGACCTCGGGGTCGGCGCGACCACGGTGGCGGCGGTCCTGGTCGGCGCGCTCTGCGGGACGGACGCGGCCGCGGTGACCGGGCGCGGCTCGGGCATCGACGACCGGGTGTGGATGGTCAAGTGCGCGACCGTCCGGGACTCGCTGCGGCGGGCCCGGCCGGTGCTCGGCGACCAGCTGGCGCTGCTCGGCGCCACCGGCGGCGCCGACTTCGCGGCGATCACCGGCTTCCTGCTGCAGGCCGCCGTGCGCAAGCTCCCGGTGGTGCTGGACGGCGTGGTCTCCGCGGCCTGCGCGCTGGTCGCCCAGCGGATCGCGTTCCGGGCGCCGGAGTGGTGGCGGGCCGGACAATCCACCGGCGAGCCGGCCCAGGCCAAGGCCTACGACCGGCTCACCCTGACGCCGCTGCAGGAGCAGGAGATCACCATGGGCGAGGGCATCGGCGCGCTGATGGCGCTGCCGCTGCTCCAGGCCGCGGCGGACGCCCTGGCCGAGCACGCGCCCGCCCCGAGGACTCCGGCGACGCCCAAGGAGCAGCCGAAGCTGCCCTCGGCGGCGGAGCTGCTCGGCCGGGTCTGACCGCCGGCTCCCCGACTCCCGCCGCCCCGAAGGCCGGGCGGGACCGGGCCGCCCGGAGCGCGGCGCGGCACGGGGCCGCGCCCCGACGTACGGACATGAGGAGCGGCGGGCCATGCGGGACGGGTCACCGGAGGCACCGGCCGGCTGGGGTGAAGGGCTGCGGTTCGCGTTCGGCACGCTCTCCGTGCTGCGGGTGCGGGTCGAGCGGTGGGACCGCCCGACGGCCGGCCGGGCGATGACGGCGGCGCCGGTGGTCGGCCTGACGCTCGGCGCCCTGGCAGCCGGCGCGGGAGCGGCGGTGGCCTGGCGCGCGGGCGGCCTGCTCGGCTCGGTGACCGCCGTCGGCGTCCTGGCCGCGCTGACCCGGGGCCTGCACCTGGACGGTCTGGCCGATGTCGCCGACGGTCTGGGCAGTGGCAAGCCGGCGCAGGACGCGCTGCGCATCATGAAGCAGTCCGACATCGGGCCGTTCGGCGTACTCACCCTGGTGCTGGTGCTACTGGCCCAGATCGCCGCACTGGCCGGGCAGTTCGACGCGTCCCCGGCGCGCGGCGCGCTCGCGGTGCTCGCCTCGGCGACGGCGGCCCGGTGCGCACTCGCCTGGGGCTGCGCGCGCCCGGTGCCGGCCGCCCGTCCGGGCGGGCTCGGCGCGATGGTGGCGGGTACCGTGCCGCTGGGCGCGGCGGCGGCCTCGACGGCCTGCTCGGCGCTGTTGCTGACCGCTCTCGGCCTGTTTGACGGATGGTCAGTTCTGCGGCTGCCACTGGCCGTTGCGGTCGGCCTCGGCTGCTCCTGGCTGCTGCTGCGGCGCTGCGTACGCCGGTTCGACGGCATCACCGGCGACGTCCTCGGCGCGATGGCCGAGACCGCCGCGACCGGCGCGGTGTTCGCCCTCGCACTGCTGGGCTGAGGCGCACCTACGGGCCCCGGACCGGACGGCGGGGCACCGGGCGGCGCGTGATCCCAGCATGCGGACTACCATGCGGGGAGCACCGCAGCCCTGCACCGTTGCAGGTCCAGCCCGGCCGACGCGCGTCAAGGAGCCGGGGTTTCTGGTGTGTGCGGCCGCCGGGATCGGTGGGCGCACGCGCCAGGGGCCCCGGACCGGACCCGCGCCGGCGGGACGGCCCGCAGTGGCGGCCCCGGGCTGCGCCGGTGCGGCAGCCGTGCCGTCACCGGTGCCGTGGACCGCGATAGAACAGGACGCATTACGTGACTGCATTGTCTGTGAGCACCTCCTCCGCCGCCTCGCTGCGCACGGACGCGCTGGTGATCGGTGTGGCGAAGGGCCCGAAGGGCATCGTGCTGGCGCCGGGCGCCGAGGCCGTGAGCGAGGCGTTCGAGGGCAAGCTGGCCGAGGTCCTCACCACCCTGGGCGCGACCGGCGCCGAGGGCGAGGCCGTCAAGGTCCCCTCCCCCGCCGGCCTGAAGGCCGCGCTCGTGCTCGCGGTCGGCCTCGGCGAGGCCGCCGACGGCGGCTACGGCCTGGAGACGCTGCGCCGCGCCGCCGGTGTCGCCGCCCGCACCCTGGCCGGCAGCAAGAAGGCCGGGCTGGCCCTGCCGGTCGAGTCCGCCGACGAGGTCGAGGCGGTCGCGCTGGGCGGCCTGCTCGGCGCGTACTCCTTCGGCACCTACAAGGGCAACGGCAGCGCCAAGGAGCCGGTCGGCGAGCTGGTGCTGCTGACCGCCCGCAAGGGCAGCAAGGACGCCAAGGCCGCCGTCGAGCGCGCCCTGGTCGTCGGCGAGGAGATGAACCGCGCCCGCGATCTCGTCAACACCGCGCCGAACGACCTGAACCCGAAGATCTTCGCCGCGATCGCCCAGGCGGCCGGCAAGGAGCACGGCCTCAAGGTCGAGGTGCTGGACGAGAAGGCGCTGCTCAAGGGCGGCTTCGGCGGCCTGCTCGGCGTCGGCAACGGCTCGGCCAACCCGCCGCGGCTGGTGAAGGTGGCGTACACCCACCCGAAGGCCAAGGCGAGCCTGGCGTTCGTCGGCAAGGGCATCACCTACGACTCGGGCGGCATCTCGCTGAAGCCGGCCGGCCACAACGAGACCATGAAGTGCGACATGGCCGGCGCCGCCGCGGTGTTCGCCGCCGTCGTCTCCGCCAAGCGCCTGGGCCTGGCCGTCAACGTCACCGCCTGGCTGGCGCTGGCCGAGAACATGCCGTCGGGCACCGCCACCCGCCCGGGTGACGTGCTGAAGATGTACGGCGGCAAGACCGTCGAGGTGCTGAACACCGACGCCGAGGGCCGCCTGGTGCTCGCCGACGCCATCGTGCGGGCCGGCGAGGAGAACCCGGACGTGATCGTCGACGTGGCGACGCTGACCGGCGCGATGATGCTGGCGCTGGGCAACCGCACCTTCGGCGTGATGGCCAACAACGACGAGCTGCGCGAGACCCTGCACACCGTCGCGGGCGAGGCCGGCGAGCAGTCCTGGCCGATGCCGCTGCCGGCCGAGCTGCGCAAGGGCATGACCGAGTCGACCATCGCCGACCTGGCCAACATGGGCGAGCGGATGGGCGGCGGCCTGGTGGCCGGCCTGTTCCTCAAGGAGTTCGTGGCCGAGGGCATCGACTGGGCCCACCTGGACATCGCCGGTCCGGCCTTCCACGAGGGCGCGCCGTTCGGCTACACCCCCAAGGGCGGCACCGCGAGCGCGGTGCGCACCCTGGTCCGCTTCGCCGAGCGGACCGCGGCGGGCGACAAGGCCTGATCCGGGTCCCGGGTGGACGGGGTCCGGCGCGAACGCGCCGGACCCCGTCCGCCTTCCCGGGCCCGCTCGGCGTTCGCGACCCGTTCGGCGTTCGCGAACGCTCGGTGTGCGCGAACGCTCGGTGTGCGCGATCCCGCCCGCGGCGCTGTTACCTGCGGGTAGAAAGCGGGACCCGGCCCGCACCTCTGTTCGCTGCGGGCGAAACTTTGTTCCACAGTGCGGAACCGGGCATGGTCCGGCCTGCCCGAAACGGCGCCCCCGCCGCTGTCAACCCCGCGTTGAGCTGCGATGATGCCCTTCCGTCGAGGGCATTCCCGCCCCCGTGACCACCCTTCGGGACACCCCTGGGGCGGACCCGGACATCAGCTGCCGCGAACAAGTGCGAAGATGTATTTCCGGCACGACTGGGCGCCCCACAAAGGCTTCCGACCCACCGGACCGCGACCGGCCCGGCGACCCACCCCATTGCATGGAGGACGTGACGTGGCGAACGACGCCAGCACCGTTTTCGACGTAGTCATTCTCGGAGGCGGAAGCGGCGGTTACGCCGCGGCGCTCCGCGCCGCTCAGCTGGGTCTGAGCGTCGCCCTGGTCGAGAAGGGTGAGCTGGGCGGCACCTGCCTGCACCGCGGCTGCATCCCGACCAAGGCACTGCTGCACGCCGCCGAGATCGCGGACGAGACGAAGGAGGCCGCCGAGTTCGGTGTGCTGGCCACCTTCCAGGGCATCGACATCAACGGCGTCCACAAGTACAAGGACGACGTCATCGCCGGCCTGTACAAGGGCCTGCAGGGCCTGGTCGCCTCCCGCAAGGTGACCTTCATCCAGGGCGAGGGCAAGCTCTCCTCGCCGACCTCGGTGGACGTCAACGGCCAGCGCGTCGAGGGCCGCCACATCGTCCTCGCCACCGGCTCCGTGCCGAAGTCGCTGCCGGGCCTGACCATCGACGGCGACCGCGTGATCTCCTCCGACCACGCGCTCAAGCTCGACCGCATCCCGAAGTCCGCCGTGATCCTCGGCGGCGGCGTGATCGGCGTCGAGTTCGCCTCGGTCTGGAAGTCCTTCGGCGTCGAGGTCACCATCGTCGAGGCACTGCCGCACCTGGTCCCGCTGGAGGACGAGAACTCCTCCAAGCTGCTGGAGCGCGCGTTCCGCAAGCGCGGCATCAAGTTCGAGCTGAAGGCCCGCTTCTCCGGCGTCGAGTACACCGAGACCGGTGTGCGCGTCTCCACCGAGAACGGCAAGCAGATCGACGCCGACCTGCTGCTCGTCGCCATCGGCCGCGGCCCGGTCTCGGCCGGTCTCGGCTACGAGGAGAACGGCGTCGCGATGGACCGCGGCTACGTGCTCGTCGACGAGTACATGCGCACCAACGTGCCCACCATCTCCGCCGTCGGCGACCTCGCCCCGACCCTGCAGCTGGCCCACGTCGGCTTCGCCGAGGGCATCCTGGTCGCCGAGCGCCTGGCCGGTCTCAAGGCCGTGCCGATCGACTACGACGGCGTCCCGCGCGTGACCTACTCCAACCCCGAGGTGGCCTCCGTCGGCATCTCCGAGGCCAAGGCCGTCGAGCTGTACGGCAAGGAGAAGGTCGTCACCCTCAAGTACAACCTGGCCGGCAACGGCAAGAGCAAGATCCTGAAGACCGCCGGCGAGATCAAGCTCGTCCAGGTCAAGGACGGCGCCGTGGTCGGCGTCCACATGGTCGGCGCCCGGATGGGCGAGCAGGTCGGCGAGGCGCAGCTGATCTACAACTGGGAGGCTCTGCCTGCCGAGGTCGCGCAGCTCATCCACGCCCACCCGACCCAGTCCGAGGCCCTGGGCGAGGCGCACCTGGCGCTGGCCGGCAAGCCGCTGCACGCGCACGACTGATCGCGCCCCACACCCCCCATTCCAGTACGCAAGACTTGATAGGAGTCGCTGAAACCATGGCGGTCTCAGTAACACTGCCCGCGCTGGGCGAGAGCGTTTCCGAGGGCACCGTCACCCGTTGGCTGAAGGCCGAGGGTGAGCGTGTGGAGGTCGACGAGCCGCTGCTCGAGGTCTCCACCGACAAGGTCGACACCGAGATCCCGGCCCCGGCCTCGGGCATCTTGGCCTCGATCAAGGTCGGCGAGGACGAGACCGTCGAGGTCGGCGCCGAGCTGGCGATCATCGACGACGGCTCCGGCGCCCCGGTCGCCGCCGCTCCGGCCCCGGCCGCCGAGGCCGCTCCGGCCCCGGCCGCCGCACCGGTCGCGGAGGCGCCCGCCGCCCCCGCCCCGGTCGCCGAGGCCCCGGCGGCTCCGGCCGCCCCGGCCGCCGCTCCGGCCGCCGACGCCACCCCGGTGCTGCTGCCCGCGCTGGGCGAGTCGGTCACCGAGGGCACCGTCACCCGCTGGCTGAAGGCCGAGGGTGAGACGGTCGAGGTCGACGAGCCGCTGCTCGAGGTCTCCACCGACAAGGTCGACACCGAGATCCCCTCGCCGGTCGCCGGCGTCGTGGTGAAGATCCTGGTCGGCGAGGACGAGACCGCCGAGGTCGGCGCCCAGCTCGCGCTGATCGGCGCCCCGGGTGCGGCCGCGGCCGCACCGGCCCCGGCTGCCGCTCCCGCTCCGGCCGCTGCGCCGGCTCCGGTCGCCCCGGCCGCCGCTCCGGCTCCGGCCGCTCCGGTCGCCCCGGCCGCCGCTCCGGCTCCGGCCGCTCCGGTCGCCCCGGCCCCGGCCCCGGTGGCTCCGGCCCCCGTCGCCGCCCCGGCTGCCCCGGTCGCCGCTCCGGCTCCGGTGGCTCCGGCCGCTCCGGTCGCCGCCCCGGCTCCCGTCGCCGCCGCGCCGGCCACCGACAGCGGTGACGCCTACGTCACCCCGCTGGTGCGCAAGCTCGCCGCCGAGCAGGGCGTCACGCTGGCCTCCGTCACCGGCACCGGTGTCGGCGGTCGCATCCGCAAGCAGGACGTCATCGCCGCCGCCGAGGCCGCGAAGGCCGCTCCGGCCCCCGTCGCCGCTGCCCCGGCCGCCGCGCCGAAGGCCGCCGCCGCGCCGTCCCCGCTGCGTGGCCAGACGGTCAAGATGACCCGCATCCGCAAGGCCATCGGCGACAACATGCTGAAGGCCCTGCACGAGCAGGCACAGCTGACCAGCGTGGTCGAGGTGGACGTCACCAAGATCATCTCGCTGCGCGGCAAGGCCAAGGACGCCTTCCTCGCCCGCGAGGGCGTGAAGCTGTCCCCGATGCCGTTCTTCGTCAAGGCCGCCGCCCAGGCACTGAAGAGCCACCCGGTGATCAACGCCCGCATCAACGAGGCCGAGGGCACCATCACCTACTTCGACTCCGAGAACATCGGGATCGCGGTGGACTCCGAGAAGGGTCTGATGACCCCGGTCATCAAGGGTGCGGGCGACCTCAACATCGCCGGCATCTCGAAGAAGACCGCGGAGCTGGCCGGCAAGGTGCGCGGCAACAAGATCACTCCGGACGAGCTGTCCGGCGCGACCTTCACCATCAGCAACACCGGCTCGCGCGGTGCGCTGTTCGACACCGTCATCGTGCCGCCGAACCAGGTCGCCATCCTGGGCATCGGCGCGACGGTCAAGCGCCCGGTCGTCATCGAGGCCGACGGCGGCACCGCCATCGGCATCCGCGACATGACCTACCTGTCGCTCTCCTACGACCACCGCCTGGTGGACGGCGCCGACGCCGCCCGCTTCCTGGTGGCCGTCAAGGAGATCCTCGAGGCCGGCGAGTTCGAGGTCGAGCTCGGCCTGTAAGGCAGCAGCCCGCGAGGCAGCCACGGCAGTACGGAACCCCGCGTCGTCCTCGGACGGCGCGGGGTTCCGCGTTCGGTCCGCCCGCCGGGCGCCGGTGGCACGGTGGTTGTCCGCCCGTGGGCGCCGGCAGCACGGTGGTTGTCCGCCCGTGGGCGCCGGCAGCACGGTGGTTGTCCGCTCGTGGGCGCCGGCGGCGGCCGCGTCCGCCCGCGTTTCGCCGAGCCCATCGCATGCGATCGCGCGGGCGAACAGGGATGCTGGAGCGGTGATGGACGAGACCGACTTCTGGCAGATCATCGACGACACCCGGGAGGACGCCGACGGCGACCCCGACGAGCAGGCGGAACGGCTGGTGGAACGGCTCGTCCAACTGACCCCGGACGACGTCATCGACTTCGCCCGGCTCTTCGAGGCCCGGTTCCAGCGCGCCTACCGCTCCGACCTGTGGGGCGCTGCCTACCTCTTGCTGGACGGCGCCTCCGAGGACACCTTCGACTACTTCCGCTGCTGGCTGATCGGCCAGGGGCGGGAGGTGTTCGAGGGCGGGCTGCACGAGCCGGACGACCTGGCCGACCTGCTCCCCGACTTCGACGAGGAGGAGGACGGCGAGGCCGAGGACCTGGGCTACGCGGCCGACGAGGCGTACGAGCAGCTGACCGGGCTTCCGCTGCCCGAGGTGGGCGAGCGACAGCCCGCGCGGCCGTCCGGCGCCGCCCTGGACTTCGACGACCCGGAGGCCATGGCAAAACGGTTCCCCAAGCTCTGGGAGCGCTACGGGGACTGACCCGGGACGGCGGCCGGTGACGGCCCGGGGACCGGGCGCCGCCGGGGACGGCCCGGGGGCCTCCGGCTCAGGTTCCGGAGCCGGAGGCGCTGCCGTCCTGCTTGATGCCCTTGAGGATCTGGTCGAGCACGGTGGGGTCGGGCGCGCCCGCGGCGTCGTCCACCCCGCCCTCGAAGGCCACGAAGCCACCGCCCTTTGCGGGGACGGCCGCCAGCAGGATGTAGCCCTTGGTGCCGTCCGAGGTGGTGATGTGCCACCGCACCACGTAGCCCGAGACGCCCGCCACGGTGGTGTTGGCGGAGCCGGCATCGGTGTGCGAGGTGATGCCGGTGAAGATCGCCGCCGCGTAGGTGGGCATCGCCGCCTCGGCCGCCGCCCGGGCCGAGGCCCCCGCGATGGTGTCCTTCTCCACCGAGAACTGGCCCCGGATGCAGGAGCCGCCGGTCGGGCAGGTGTAGCGGCCGCTGCCCAGGAAGACCGTCGAGTGCGTGGTGTCGGTCTGCGCGTCCCAGCCCTGGAAGATCGGCACCGTGATGGCGTGCTGGGCGTCGGCGGCGGTGTCCTTGACCACCGGCACCGGCGGCAGGCTGGGCACGGGGGTGGGAGTGGCGGTGGGCGCGGGCGTGCGCGTGGCCGGGCCGCGGGTCGGCGACGGGCTCGGGACGTCCGTGACGGTGACCGTCGGCACGGGCGCCGGGTCCGCCTTCGGATCGCCGCCGCTGTTGAGGGCGATCGCGGCCACCACACCGACCACGGCCAGCACCCCGACCACGATCGCGACGGCCACACCCGGCTTCATCCGGCCGGACTGCAGTGGCGGCGGCGGATAGCCGCCCTGCGGGTAGCCGTAGCCCTGCTGGTCCTGCGCCGGGTAGCCGTAACCGGGCGCGCCCTGCTGCGGGGCGCCGTACCCGTAGGCGGGCGGGGAGACGGGGGCCGGCGGCGGGGAGACGGAGGCCGGCGGTTGCGGGGTCTGCCAGGAGACCTGCGTCGGGGCGTCGGCGAGCCCGCCGCCGCCCGCCTGGACGGGGCGGACGTCGCTGGTCCAGGCGTTGCCGTCCCACCAGCGCTCATGACCGGCTGTGCCGTCCGTACCCGGTACCGGGTACCACCCGGGAGGCGTCGAGTTGCTCACGGCCGTACGGTACCCGGCGCGGCACTACTCCAGACAGGTTGGGTTTGTCACGAGTCTGCACCACCCTCACAGTCGATCTGACGACCAGTCAGCAACCTCTGCGCGCGGAGCGGGAGGTGGGACGCGGGGGCCGTCACGTGGCGCGGGAGGCGGGACGCGGGGGCCGTCATGTGGCGCGGGAGGGCCCGGGGGCTCAGGGTGCCAGCGAACGGGCCATCCAGATGTCGTCCACGTACCGGCCGTCGATCAGGAACTCCTCGGCGAGCGAGCCCTCGACCACGAAGCCGCAGGCCTCGTAGAGCCGGCGGGCCGGCGCGTTGTGCCCCAGCACCCGCAGGGTGACCCGGCGCGCCCCCTGCTCCCTGGCGGCCGCACAACCCGCCTCCACCAGCGCCCGGCCGATGCCCCGGCCGCGGGCCGAGGAGGAGACCGCCAGGCCCTGGATCTGCCGCACGTGCCGGTTGCTGGCCAGCGGAGTGGGCGCAACCACCCGGATGTAGCCGACGATCCGGCCGTCGAGCAGGGCGAGCAGGAACTGGTCCGGAGTGTGGCGCTCGTCGAACACCCCGTCACCCTCGGGCGGCTGCGGGGCGACGTCGCTCTGCCAGGACCAGGCGGCCCGGTTGAGTTCGGAGAGCTCCTTCTCGTCCTCGGTCTGCGCGGGACGGATGATCAGATCTTCGTCGTACATGCGCGTCATGCTAATCAGCGGCACCCGGGGCGTACACGGAATTCCGGCCGCCCGGTGCTGTAAGGATGGCCCCATGCGCATCGCGGTCACAGGATCCACGGGATTGATCGGCTCGACACTCGTCCGCTCGCTGCTGGCCGACGGCCACCAAGTGGTCCGGCTGGTCCGGCACCGCTCCAGAACCGGGCCGCAGCCGGACGGGACGACGGCGATCGGCTGGAACCCACTGCTGGGGCAGGTCGACCGGGCCGGGCTGGCGGGCGTCGAGGCGGTGGTGCACCTGGCGGGCGCCGGGGTCGGCGACCACCGGTGGACGGACGCCTACAAGCGGGAGATCCGGGAGAGCCGGGTGCTCGGCACCGAGACCCTGGCCGTCGCGCTGGGGGAGCTCCCGGAGCCGCCGCGGGTCTTCGTCAGCGCCTCGGCCGTCGGGATCTACGGACAGACCGGCGACCGGGTGATCGACGAGGACTCCCCCGTCGGGGACGACTTCCTGGCCGAGGTCTGCGTCGAGTGGGAGGCTGCCGCCCGGCCTGCCGAGCGGGCCGGGATCCGGGTGGTCCACCCACGCACCGGGCTGGTGCTCTCGGCCGCCGGCGGGGCCGGCGGCCGGCTCTTCCCGCTGTTCCGTCTCGGACTCGGCGGGCGGCTCGGCGACGGCCGGCAGTACTGGAGCTTCATCTCACTGGCGGACGAGGTCGCGGCGCTGCGGTTCCTGCTCGACCGGGACGACCTGAGCGGCGCGTTCAACCTCAGCGCGCCGGAGCCGGTCACCAACGCCGAGCTGACGGCGGCGCTCGGCCGGGTGTTGAAGCGGCCGACGCCGTTCCCGGTGCCGGAGGCGGTGCTCAAGGCGGTGCTGGGCGAGTTGGCGGTCGAGGTGACCGGCAGCCACCGGGTGGTGCCGCGGCGGCTGCTGGAGGCCGGCTTCCGTTTCGAGCACCCGGATGTGGACGCGGCGGTGCGGGCGGCGCTGTAGCGGCGTTGCAGCGGCGGGGCGGGCGTCGCCGGGGAGGCCGGGCGGGCGGGGTGCTCAGGGCGGCCGCGCACGGTAGACCCGGTGCGGTAGGCCCGGTGCTCCCGGTGCGGCACCCCGTGCGGGCGGGCCCGCGTACGCCCCGTACGGCATCCGCCCTGGCCGGGGGCATATGCCGAGCGGGGTTCGGACGGGGCTCCGGGAGGGGGCGCACAGGAGCACGCAACAGGCGCGCCGCACGCCCCTGGTGACCGTGCGCGCCCGCCGACCCCGAACCCGGCCGGTTGCGCGCACCGTGCGTGACCGCACCCCCACCGCATGCTGTCGAACCCTATCCGGGGCCCGGATCGGGTCCGGCGTGCTTGTCTGACGCTCACACTGACTGGGCATCACATCGTCGGACCGTGTCCCGGCACCCCGCTGCCTGCGTCGGCCGAAGCTCCGGGACCAGGGAGGGAGCACGCCAGTGCCCACATACGACTTCACTCGCCGCACCCGCCGACAGTCCGATCCGGACGTCGTCGTGGTGGGCGCCGGACTCGCGGGCCTGGCCGCCGCCCGCGCGCTGACCGGCCACGGCCTGACCGTCCAGGTCCTGGAGGCCGCAGGCCGGATCGGCGGCCGGATGGCCACCCGCGAGCTGGACGGGTTCCGGCTCGACCACGGCAGCCAGTTGCTGAACACCGCCTACCCCGAGCTGGGCCGCGCGCTCGACCTCGACCGGCTCGACCTGCACCCGCTCGCCCCCGGCGTGCTCGTGTACAGCGGCGGCCGCCGGTACCGCGCCGGGGATCCGCAGCTGACCGCCGCCCGACAGGCGGCCTCCCGGGCACCGCTCGGCAGTCCGCTGGACAAGGCCCGGCTGGGCAGCTGGCTCAGCCGCCTGGCCGCCACCCCCGCCGGCCGACTGCAGGCGCGGCCGGAGACCACCACCGCCCGCGCGCTCGGCGAACGCGGCCTCGCCCCGCGCACCGTCGACGGCTTCCTGCGGCCGCTGCTCGGCGCCCTGCTCAGCGACCCGGCCCTGGGCACCAGCAGCCGGATCGCCGACCTGGTGCTGCGCTGCTACGCGCGCGGCCGGCTCTGTCTGCCCGCCGACGGGATCGCGGCCGTGCCGGCCCAGGTGGCCGCCGACCTGCCGGCCGGGACCCTGCGGACCGGAGTGCGGGTCACCTCGATAGCCGCCGACGGCGTGGAGACCGCCGGCCACGGCCGGATCGGCGCCCAGGCCGTCGTGGTGGCGACCGACGCGCGCTCCGCCGCCGGGTTGCTGCCCGGGCTGCGCCTGCCTGACTTCCACCCCGTCACGACCTTCTACCACGCGACGGACCGGGCGCCGATCGCCGAGGCCGTGCTGCTGCTGGACGGCGAACGGCCGAACGGCCACCCGCCGCTGGTCTCGCACTCCCTGGTGCTCAGCGAGCTGCACCCCTCGTACGCCCCGGCCGGACAGGCACTGGTCGCCACGACGGTGCTGGGGCGGCGGTCCTTCGACGCCGGCGGACCGGCCGCGCTCGAACCCGCGGTTCGCGCGCGGTTGGCAGAGCTGTACGGCGCCCCGGCCAAGGGCTGGCAGTTCCTGAGCGTGCGTCACGTCCCGGACGCGGTGCCCGCCATGCCGCCGCCGCACAACAGCCGGCGCCCGGTGCGACTGCTGGCCGGGCTCTACGTCTGCGGCGACCACCGGGACACCAGCAGCGTCCAGGGCGCGCTGGTCTCGGGGCGGCGGGCGGCGCAGGCCGTGGTGCGCGACCTCGGGCTGCCGGCCGCCGCCCGAGAGGCGGAGGCGGCGGCGTAAACACGCGCCCGGAGGCCTACCGAGGCGGCAGGCCGCGGCGCGCCAGTATCCCGATATGACCGCTAATCGGATGCTTTCCGTCCAGAACCCCGGGCCCGTCGCCCGGTGAGCGCCGGCTGCCAGGTCGATCCGCTCGCGCTGATCCTGATCCCGGCCGCCGCCGTGGTCGCACCGCTGCTCGCCGACCGGCTGCTGCGGTGGGTCGCCGTCCCCACGGTGGTGTTCGAGATCGTGCTCGGCGTCCTGATCGGGCCCGACGTACTGGACTGGACGCAGGTCGGTGGCCTGGTCGACACGCTCTCGGAGTTCGGCCTGGCGATGCTGATGTTCCTGGCCGGATACGAGATCGACTTCGCCAAGCTGCGCGGCGGCCCGCTGAAACGGGCGGGCGCCGCGTGGCTGGTGTCCCTGGTGGTGGCACTCGGCGTGGGCGCGATGGTCAACCGGAACCCGCTGAACGGCGCCTTCGCCGGACTCGCCCTCACCACCACCGCGCTCGGCACCATCCTGCCGATCCTGCGGGACGCCGGGGAGCTGCCGACCCCGTTCGGCTCGCTGGTGATGGCCACCGGCGCGATCGGCGAGTTCGGGCCGATCATCGCGGTCGCGATCCTGCTGAGCGGCAACAGCCCGCTCCGGACCGCCGTCATCCTGGCCGCCTTCGCGGTGATCACGGCGGCCGCCGTCGGCTGCGCCCGCCGGCCCCGGCCGGACTGGATGACCCGGCTGATCCGCCGGACCCTGCGCACCTCCGGCCAGTTCGCGATCCGCACGGTGATCCTGGTGCTCGCCGCGATGGTGTCCGCCGCGATCTGGCTCGATCTGGACATGCTGCTCGGCGCGTTCACCGCCGGGATCGTCTCCCACCTGCTGCTCACCGGTGTCCCGGAGGCCGAGGAGGAGGTCATCGAGGCCAAGCTGGAGGGCATCGGCTTCGGGTTCCTCGTCCCGGTGTTCTTCGTGGTCAGCGGGATGAAGTTCGACCTGGAGGCGCTGCTCCGGGACCCGGGCCACCTGTTGCTCGTCCCGGTCTTCCTGCTGCTGCTCCTGACCGTGCGCGGACTGCCGGCCGCCCTCCTCGCCCCGATCGGACTCGGCCGGCGCGACCGGGCGGCGCTCGGCCTCTACGGCGCGACCGCGCTGCCGCTGGTCGTGGTGATCACCACGATCGAGGTGGACGCCGGGCACCTGCCGTCCTCCACCGCGGCCGCGCTGGTCGGCGCGGGCATGCTCTCCGTCCTGGCCTTCCCGCTGCTGGCCCAGCGGCTGCGCGGGACGGTCCGCCCGCCCGCCACCGAGGGCGACCGGCAGCGGGTCAACGCCGAGAGCTGGTAGCCGCGGCCGGCCGGTCGGGCGGCGCACCCGGCCGGCCCCGGCCCGGCCCGCCGTCAGATCACCCCCGCCTGGCGCGCCGTCTCCTCGAAGGCGCGGGCCACCGGGCTGCCCCGGTAGGGAGTGAGCCGGCGGTGGAAGTCCCGGACGTACTCCAGCGAACGGGCCGAGCGCATCTCCCCGGCGGCCCGCAACGCATCGGTGGCCATGGTGCACGCCTCGTCCAAGTCCCCCATGCCGAGCCGGGCGGTGGCCAGCACCAGCCGGCAGAAGATCCGGCTGCGGGCGTAGGCGGGCGAGCGCAGCCGCAGCGACTTCTCCGCGTGCTGGGCCGACGTCCGCCACTGCTGGAGGTCGCGGTAGCAGTGGGCGAACTCGTCGGAGAGCTGCGCCTCGTCGAAGTAGCGCGCCCAGGAGGGCAGTTCGTCGCCGACCCGGGCCCCGGCCAGGGCCCGCTCGGAGCGCACCAGCGCGGTGGTGCAGGACCGGACGTCGCCGAGCAGGCCGTGCCCGCGGGCCTCGGCGGCGTGCAGCAGCGACTGCACGGTGGGCGGTACCGCGGTGCCCACGCCCTGCTGGGCGACCCGGGCCAGCTGGACCGCCTCCCGGCCGTGGCCGAGGTGAACGGCCTGCTGGCTCATCGTCACCAGGATGTAGCCGCCGAGCGCGCGGTCCCCCGCGGCCTGGGAGAGCCGCAGGGCCTGGACGAAGTAGCGCTGGGCCAGGCCGTGCGCGGCAATGTCGAAGGACGTCCAGCCGGCGAGCCTGGTCAGGTCGGCGACGGCCCCGAAGAGCGCCCGCCCGATCTGCTCGCCGTAGCGGCCGCGCAGCATCGGCTCGGCCTCGCTCTCCAGGTACCGGACCAGCGCCTGGCGGGCGTGGCCGCCGCCGTAGGCGTGGTCCAGCGCTCGGAAGAGGTCCCCGACGGCGCGGATCGCGGCGATGTCGCCGCGGCCGACCCGCAGCGCCGGCCTCGGGTCGCGGGCCGGGTCGGTGTACGGCGGCTCGACGGCGACGGGCGGGCGGCGGCTCTGGGTCGGCACCCGGCCGAGCGCGGCGGCGGCGGCCGGGTTGGCGGAGACCGGGGCGGCCGGCGCCCCGGCGGAGTTCCGGACGGACGGCGCGGCGGGCGCCGTGCCGCGCGCCGGGGGTGCAGCGGCTCCCCCGGGCCCGGCCGGCCCGACGGACGCCGCCCCCGGGCCGGCATCGGGTCGGGGCAGGGTGGATCCGTCCCGGGCGACCCGCTCGTCGGTGCGCCCGATCAGCCAGTCCCGGCTGGGGACGACCAGGCCGGCCGGAGTGAAGGCGATCCGGCGCAGCTCGGACTGCGGGCCGTTGTCCTTGCGCCACATGCTCGCCACGATGTCCACCGCCTCCTGCGGCGTCTCGGCGAACTCCAGGCCTGCGTAGACCGGGGCGCAGGCGTCCAGGCCGAGGTCCTGGGCGGTGAGGCGGCGGCCGAGCCGGCGGGTGAACACCTCGGCGATCAGCGCGGGGGTGGCGCCGCGCGGCTGCTGGCCGCGGAGCCAACGGGTGACCGAGGTCTTGTCGTACCGCAGGTCCAGGCCGTGCTCCAGACCGAGCTGGTCCACCCGGCGGGCCAGGCCGGCGTGCGAGAACCCGGCCTCCTCGATCAGGGCGGCCAGCTGGCCGTTCTGCGGGGCCGGGCCGGCGGGGGCGGCCGGCGCGGAGGGCTGGGCGGGGGCCGGGGACTGGGCGGGCGCGGGGGGCTGAGCGGCGGCCGGGGACTGGGCGGGCGCGGGGGGCTGAGCGGCGGCCGGGGACTGGGCGGGCGCGGGGGGCTGAGCGGTGGCCGGGGACTGGGCGGTGGCCGGGGACTGGGCGGGCGTGGGCGCGACGGGCGCCTCCGCGGGCGCCGGGGCGCTCCGGTGCCGTGCGGTCGCGACCTGCACGGGCAGCCGCATGTCGTCGGTGGCCAGGGCCTCGGGGGCGTCCGGAAGGGCCCGGCCGACCGGACCTCGGTGCTGGTCGAGCGGGTCGAGCGGTCCGTACGCCGGGCTGTCGGTTGCAGGCCGTTGGGGCATAGTCAGTCAACACCTCTCGGACGCCGTACCGGCTCCACCAGCACTTCGGCTGCCTGTGGCGGCGCCCCCTGTCGGGAATCGGCGTGAATGTAGCGAGCATTCGGGCGCTATGGGCGGTTCTGACCGAGCAATCCTCCGAACGGGTGAAGCATCGGCGCCCATTGTGGGGAAGCCCGGACCGCATGGGTTTGGCCCGAGGTGGCCGAACCGCTGATCGACCGTCATAGCGATGACCGCCACAGGTGGGCCGGTCACTGTGGTGCACCAGCACATGGGAGTCGGGCCGCCGGATTCCTACCGTTCTCGGCCATGGACACCACTTCAGCCCGCCCGCTCGACGGCCGTACGGCCCTGGTCACCGGGGCGGCCTCGGGCATCGGCCGGGCCTGCGCCGAAGCCTTCGCCGAGGCCGGCGCCCGGGTCTACGTCGTCGACCTCGCGGCCGCCCCGGCCCGGGAGCTCGCCGACCGGATCGGCGGCGTGGCGCACGTCGCGGACCTCGCCGACCCAGAGGCGGTGGAGGCGCTGCCGGACGACGCCGACATCGTGGTCAACAACGCCGGCCTCCAGCACGTCGCGCCGATCCACGAGTTCCCGATCGACCGCTTCGCCCTGATCCAGCGGGTGATGGTCGAGGCGCCGTTCCGCATCCTGCGCCGCACCCTGCCGCACATGTACGCGCAGGGCTGGGGGCGGGTGGTCAACATCTCCTCCGTCCACGGCCTGCGGGCCAGCGCCTTCAAGTCGGCCTACGTGACGGCGAAGCACGCACTGGAGGGGCTGAGCAAGACGGTCGCCCTGGAGGGCGCGCCGTACGGCGTCACCAGCAACTGCATCAACCCGGGGTACGTCCGGACCCCGCTGGTGGAGCGGCAGATCGCGGACCAGGCGCTGGCACACGGCATCCGAGAGGACGAGGTGGTCGAGCGGATCATGCTCGACCGCACCGCCGTCAAGCGGCTGATCGAACCCGACGAGGTGGCGCAGCTGGCCCTCTGGCTCTGCTCCGCGCACGCCTCCTACATCACCGGCGCCAGCCTCCCCGTCGACGGCGGCTGGACGGCGCGCTGAGCCACGAGAAGGGGAGACCGAGAGGAAGCGCGCGACAAACCCGTCCGCCTCGCCGACAACGGCGAGGCGGACGAGTCGACATGCTCGACGACGGCGCCCCCGGCTCACCCGCCTCACCACCGCCGGGGCGGTAGCAGTCGGACTGGACCGCTCCGCCAGGCAGATCCGCCGCGCGAACTGAGCCCTCCTGCATCCTCGGCGCGTGCTCTCGCCGTCTCGACCGCCGTGGTGTCCTGGCCGTCGCCCTGCCGCGCCCGCGGCGGACCGGTTCCATCCCGCGGCGGCCTCGCACCATGTTCCTGATCACCGCACGGAAGGCCGGTCATGGCTGCCCCTCTCACAACAGTCCACGGCACTGTGTGGTTCACCCACATAGTGCCGTGGACCGCGACTTCCTACCTTGTGGCGACACCGTCCCCCGTCTGGAAGTGGTGACCATGAGCGGCTCCGACTCCCCGAAGAGCACAAGAGGCTCGCTGCCACGAGTTGTGGCCGCGAGCCTCATAGGAACAACCATCGAGTTCTACGATTACTTCCTGTACGGCACCGCCGCCGCACTGGTCTTCGGCAAGGTGTTCTTCCCGGCGAGCGATCCGCTGACCGGGACCCTGCTCTCCTTCCTCACGTATGCGATCGGGTTCGCCGCCCGGCCGCTCGGCGCGCTGGTGTTCGGGCACTTCGGGGACCGGATCGGCCGCAAGAAGCTGCTGGTGGTGAGCCTGCTGCTGATGGGCGGGTCGACCACGCTGATCGGGCTGCTGCCGACGTACAACTCGATCGGCGTCGCCGCGCCGGTGCTGCTGACGGCGCTGCGGCTGGTGCAGGGCTTCGCACTCGGCGGTGAGTGGGGCGGCGCGGTGCTGCTGGTCTCCGAGCACGGGGACGCCCGGCGGCGCGGGTTCTGGGCCTCCTGGCCGCAGGGCGGCGCCCCGGCGGGGAACCTGCTGGCAGCGGGCGTGCTCTCGCTGCTGACCACCGTGCAGTCGGACGCCACCTTCCTCTCCTGGGGTTGGCGGGTGCCGTTCCTGCTGTCGGCGGTGCTGGTGGCGGTCGGTCTCTGGATCCGGCTGGCGGTGGACGAGTCCCCGTTGTTCAAGGAGGCGCTGGCGAAGGCCGAGGCGCGCAAGGCCGCGCACCGGCAGGCCGAGCAGCCGCCGATGGTGGCGGTACTGCGGCACCACTGGCGGGAGTTGCTGGTGGCGATGGGCGCCCGGATAGCCGAGAACATCTCGTACTACGTGATGACCACCTTTGTGCTGGCGTACGCGGTGACCCAGGTGCACCTGCCCAAGCAGACCGCGCTGAACGCGGTACTGATCGCCTCGGCGATCCAGTTCGCACTGATCCCGCTCTTCGGGGCGCTCTCCGACCGGGTCGGCCGCAAGCCCGTGTACCTGGTCGGCGCGGTGGGCGTCGGGATCTGGGCCTTCGTCTTCTTCGGGCTGGTGGACACCAAGTCGTTCGGCTCGCTGGTGCTGGCGGTGACCATCGGTCTGGTCTTCCACAGCGCGATGTACGCACCGCAGGCGGCCTTCTTCTCGGAACTGTTCTCGACCCGGGTGCGGTACTCGGGCGCGTCGATCGGCGCCCAGTTCGCCTCGGTGGCGGCCGGCGCGCCGGCTCCGCTGATCGCGACGGCGCTGCTGAAGGACTACGGCAGCTCCACCCCGATCGCGGTGTACGTGGCCATCGCGGCGGCCGTCACCGTGCTGGCTGTGCTCTGCAGCCGGGAGACCCGCGGCCGCGACCTGGCCGAGGCGGAGGAGGGGGCCGCGGAGGCCGACCAGGCCCCGGCCGGGAAGCCCGCGATCGCCTGACGACCCGGCGGACGGCGCTCGTACCGCAGGAGCGCCGTCCGCCGACACCCGCCGGGGCCGAGCCGCTACGATCGCGCTTCCGTCCCCGGGGCCAGAGACCCACTGCCGATTGGCGGCCGCACAGTGAACGACCTCCGTCCCGACACCAGCGCGGCGCCGGCGCTGCGACGGTTGCTCGACCTCCTCGCCTCCGGCGCCGCCACCGAGGACTTCGCCGACGTCCTGTCCGACGCGCGCCGCCGGGGCGCGCCGGCCGCTGTGCTGAGCGAGATCGACGACGCCACCTGGCAGGCGCTGCGGGTGCACCGGACGCTGCGTCAGCACCGGCGCCGCGAAGCCGAGCTGACCGCGCTCTTCGACACCGCCGGGGACCTCGCCGCCTCCCGGGACCTGGACACCGTGCTCCAGGCGATCGTCCGCCGGGCCCGGCTGCTGCTCGGCACCGACACCGCCTACCTGACCCTCCCGGACGAGGCCGCCGGCGACACCTACATGCGGGTCACCGACGGATCGGTCTCGGTGCTCTTCCAGACCCTGCGGCTGAGCCTGGGCGACGGCCTCGGCGGCCTGGTCGCCCAGACCGCCCGCCCGTACGCCACCCCCGACTACCGGACCGACGAACGGTTCCACCACACCGGCACGATCGACGCGGGCGTGCTGGACGAGGGCCTGGTCGCGATCATCGGGGTGCCGCTGCTGCTCGGCGGGCGGGTGATCGGGGTGCTGTTCGCCGCCGACCGCTCCCCACGCGCCTTCTCCCCCGACGAGGTCGCGCTGCTCTGCTCGCTGGCCGCACACGCCGCGATCGCCCTGGACACCGCGAAGTCGCTGGCCGACACCCGGGCCGCACTGGCCGAGCTGAACAGCGCCAACGAGCTGATCCGGGCCCACTCCGCCGCCGTCCAGCGGGCCGAACAGGGCCACGACCGGCTCACCGACCTCGTCCTGCGCGGCGCCGAGGTGCCGGACGTGGCCGCCGAGGTGGCCGCCCTGCTGGGCGGCGGGATAGCCGTCCTGGACACCGAGGGTGAGCCGCTGGCCGGCCGGGCCGGGCCCGCCGAGGGGCTGGCCGAGGCGGTCGCCGCCTCCCGGGCCGAGGGCCGGTCGGTGCGGCACGGCGAGGACTGGGTCTGCGCCGTGCTGGCCGGACAGGAGCCGCTGGGGGCGCTGGTCCTGCGCGGGCGGCCCGACCTGGAGGACGCCGACCGGCGGCTCTTCGAACGGGCCAGTGTGGTGACCGCGCTGCTCCTGCTGCTGCGCCGCTCGGTGGCCGAGACGGAGAACCGGGTCCGCGGCGAACTGCTGGCCGACCTGCTGACCGCCCCCGACCGCGACCCGGCCGGCCTGACCGCGCGCGGCCGCCGGCTGGGCGTGGACCTCGGGCGCCCGCATCTGGTGCTGGTCGCCGAACCGGCCGGCGCCCCCGGCACCGCGGTGACCGACCGCGGCCGGCTGGCGGGCGCCGCCGGGCGGTACCTGTTCGGCTCGCGGGGCATCAGCGCGGAGCACGGCGAGGCGGTCGTCCTGCTGCTCCCGGACGACAGCTCGGCGCCGGGCCTGACGGGTGCGGCGGGCGCGGCGGGCATGACGGGCGCGGCGGGCGCTCAGCAGGTCGCCGAGCTGGCCGCCGAACGGCTGGCCCGACTGGCCGGGTTCCCGGTCACGGTGGGCGCCGGCCGCCCGGCCGCCGGGCCGGTCGCGCTGGCCGCCTCCTACGCCGAGGGCCTGCGCTGCGTCCGGGCCCTGCGGGTGCTCGGCCGGGCCGGGGACGGCGCCTCGGCCCGCGCACTCGGCTTCCTCGGCGTGCTGCTCGGCGACGGCCACGACGTGGACGGCTTCGTCGGCGCGACGCTCGGCCCGCTGCTGGACTACGACGCCCGACGCGGCACCGAACTGGTCCGCACCCTGCGCGCCTACTTCGACTGCGGCGGCAGCCTGACCCGCGCCAAGGACGAGCTGCACGTCCACGTGAACACCGTGGTGCAGCGGCTGGACCGGGTCGAGGCGCTGCTCGGCCGGGACTGGAACCACCCCGAGCGCTCGCTGGAACTCCAGCTGGCGCTGCGCCTGCAACTGCTCGCGGGCGGCTGATCCGGCCCTGGCCGGGGCTCCCCCACGGCACGCCCCACGGGCCGCTCCCCCGGGCCCGCCCCACGGTCCGGCCCGAGGGCTTCCGCCGGCGGTTCCTCCGGGGCCCATGCCGCCGTTCCTCCCGGGGCTCCCCCTCGGCCGCTCCCGGGCACCCTCGGGCACCCGAACGGCCGAAAGCGGCTCGGGCGTACAGTGGCGAGGTTGGTCTCGAACGCCTGGCAAGGAGCAGCAGTGGCCACAGAGCGCAGCGAGGTGGGCGCATGAGCGAGAACATACGGTTCGTGCGGATGGGCATCGGCGAGGGCGCCGTGCCCTACCAGGAGGCCTGGGAGGAGCAGCAGCGGCTGCACGCCCTGCGGGTCGCGGACGAGATCCCCGACACCGTGCTGCTGCTGGAGCACCCGCCGGTGTACACGATGGGCCGCCGCACCAACCCGGCCGATCTGCCGCTGGACGGCACACCGGTGGTCGAGGTCAACCGGGGTGGCGAGATCACCTGGCACGGCCCCGGCCAGCTGGTCGGCTACCCGATCGTGAAGCTCCCCGAGCCGATGGACGTCGTCGCCTATGTGCGCCGGCTGGAGGAGGCCCTGATCCGGGCCTGCGGCGAGTTCGGTGTGGAGACCACCCGGATCGAGGGCCGCAGCGGGGTCTGGGTGCTGGGCGCGACCATCCCGGACGCGGTGGTGGACCCGGCGCAGGTGGTGGACATCGGCAAGCTGACCCTGCGGATGGGCCTGCCGCTGGGCATCGACCCGAGGCTGGCCGGCCCCGAGTACGCGCCGTCCAACGCCGGTCAGCGCGGCGACGACCGCAAGCTCGCCGCGATCGGCGTCCGGGTCGCGCGCGGGGTGACGATGCACGGCTTCGCGCTGAACTGCAATCCGGACATGACCTGGTTCGACCGGATCGTGCCCTGCGGGATCCGGGACGCGGGCGTGGCCTCGCTCTCCGGCGAGCTGGGCCGGCCGTTCGAGGTCGGCGAGGCGCTGACCGTGGTCGAGAAGCGCCTGGCGGAGGTGTTCGCCGAGCTGCCGGAACCGGCACTCGGCCGCTGAACCCGCTCCTGGGTGCCGACCGACCGCGTCACCCGGGAATCTACCGGCCGGTAGCACTGTTGCCCTGCGTTTGCGGGCCACGGGCCCGGCGAAGGCCGTACAAGCACAGGCGTACCCTGGGGGTACCCCGTCTAGTTCTAGGAGTCGCACGTGTCCGCTGTCGCACCCGACGGCAGGAAGCTGCTCCGCCTGGAGGTCCGCAACAGCGAGACCCCCATCGAGCGGAAGCCCGAGTGGATCAAGACCCGCGCGAAGATGGGCCCGGAGTACAACGCCCTCCAGTCGCTGGTGAAGAAGGAGGGGCTGCACACGGTCTGCCAGGAGGCCGGCTGCCCCAACATCTTCGAGTGCTGGGAGGACCGCGAGGCGACCTTCCTCATCGGCGGTGACCAGTGCACCCGCCGCTGCGACTTCTGCCAGATCGACACCGGCAAGCCCGCCGACTTCGACCGTGACGAGCCGCGCCGCGTCGCCGAGTCCATCGTGACCATGGACCTCAACTACGCCACCATCACCGGCGTCGCCCGCGACGACCTGGAGGACGGCGGCTCCTGGCTGTACGCCGAGACGGTGCGCCAGGTGCACGCGCTGACCGCCGGCCGTGAGGCCGGCCGCACCGGCGTCGAGCTGCTGATCCCCGACTTCAACGCGGTGCCGGAGCAGCTGGCCGAGGTCTTCTCGTCCCGCCCCGAGGTGCTGGCGCACAACGTCGAGACGGTGCCGCGGATCTTCAAGCGGATCCGGCCCGCGTTCCGCTACGAGCGCTCGCTGGACGTCATCACCCAGGCCCGGGCGGCCGGGCTGGTCACCAAGTCCAATCTGATCCTGGGCATGGGCGAGACCCGCGAGGAGGTCAGCCAGGCGCTGGCCGACCTGGTCGGCGCCGGCTGCGAGCTGATCACCATCACCCAGTACCTGCGCCCGTCGCTGCGCCACCACCCGGTCGAGCGTTGGGTGAAGCCCCACGAGTTCGTCGAGCTCCAGCAGGAGGCCGAGGAGCTCGGCTTCGCCGGGGTCATGTCCGGCCCGCTGGTGCGCTCCTCGTACCGCGCCGGGCGGCTGTACCGGCAGGCGCTGGAGCACCGCGAGCGGACGGCGGCGGTCTGACCGCACGGTCCGGTCTCGGTCCGGTCCGGCCTGGGTTCCGGCCCGGCCGGCGGTTCCGGTCCGGCGACCGCTCGGTTTGAGCCATCTGAGGGGCGGAGCTTCGGCTCCGCCCCTTCCGGTTCACCGGGCTTTGACTGACAGGTCACGGACTGGTAACACGGGGTGGTGAGGATGGAACCGTTCGAATCATTTCCGCCACAAGAGGAGCTGTTCGACATGCAGGTCGGCATCCGGTCGGTGGGCACCGCGCTGCGGCTGGCCGAGAGCGTGCTGCTGGCGGGCGGGCAGCGGCAGGCCCGGCGCAACGCCTGGGCCGCGGTCTGCGAGAACCGCCGCTACGCGGCGGACCGCGAGCGCGACGCCCTGCCGGGCGGCCCCGCAGTGGAGTCCGCGCGCCGTTAGACCCCGCCCGGCTCGGCCCCGGAACCGCCACTGTGCGCGATCGCCCGTGGGCTTCCGGGTCACGGTTCGGACGAACGGGTACCCGGGCTTGGTTATCCCGTACCCACGGCACGTACCATGAGCATTATGGCGAGGGAAACATCCGAGAACCCCGGGCGACTGAAGCAGATCCGCCTGGCTTACACCATGACCAAGAAGGTCGACACCAAGATCGGCCTGATCATCGCCGGCGTCGGCCTGCTGACCTTCGGCGTGTTCCTCGCCATCGGCTTCGCAATCGACCACCCGGTCTATCTGGGCATCCTGGGCTTCATCGTGGCCTTCCTGGCCATGGCGATCGTCTTCGGACGCCGGGCCGAACGCGCCGCGTTCGGGCAGATGGAAGGGCAGCCGGGGGCCGTAGCGGCGGTGCTGAACAACATCAAGCGAGGGTGGAGCGCGAGTTCCACCCCGGTGGCGGTCACCCGTAACCAGGACGCGGTCTACCGCGCCGTGGGCCGGGCCGGCATCGCGCTGATCGGCGAGGGCAACCCGAACCGGGTCCGCCAGCTGCTGGCGTCCGAGAAGAAGAAGATGGCCCGGGTCGTCGGCGACGTACCGGTGCACGACATCGTGGTGGGCACCGGCGAGGGCGAGATCCCGCTCAAGAAGCTGCAGATCCACCTGATGCGACTGCCCCGCGCGATCACGCCCGCCCAGGTCACCGAGACCAACGACCGCCTCCGCGCGCTGGGCGACCTGCTCTCCAAGGCGCCGATCCCCAAGGGCCCGATGCCCAAGGGTGCCCGGATGCCCAAGGGCGGCCAGGTCCGCTGACCCCCTCCCCATCGACACGAACGGCCCCGCAGCGGATTCTCCGCTGCGGGGCCGTTCGTCGTTCGGGTAGCGGTGCGTCGACCGGGTCGGCCGGCGCCGCTCGCCGCACCGGCCGCGGGCGGCCGGGCCGTACGGCCTAGATGCGGACCTCGACCGTGCCGACCGCCTTGTCGTGCAGGCCGCGGGTGTCGCGGTCCCAGACCAGCGCCGGCACCACCAGGCAGAGCAGCACGGTGCGCAGCAGGACCTGCGGGATGGTGGCCCGGCGGCCGTCCAGGCGGACCACCCGCAGACCGAACAGCCGCTTGCCGACGGTCGTCCCCGTGGTGGCGAGCAGCAGCACGGTGACCGCGAAGAACAGCGGGGTGGTCCACAGGTTCGCCGAGCCCGGAGAGCCCTTGCCGAGCAGCCCGTAGGCGACCAGGGCGACCAGCCAGCCGTCGACGAACAGCGCGCCCACCCGGCGGCCCGGGCCGGCGATCGAGCCGGCGCCCTCCCGGGGCAGTCCGAGGCGCTCACCGCGGTGGCCGAAGTCGGCACCCATCTTCTCGGCGGCCGCCTTCGGGCCGTCGATCCACGATCCCAACGCTTCTCTGGTGTCCACGAATCCACACTAACCGGGCGGACACCGCGGCCCGGCACCGGCACCCCCGGAGGGTGAATCGCTTCTCCCGGGGGCACCCCAAGTGGTCCAGACCACTCAACGCCCGCAACCCGGGCCGGCGAAGCATTTTGCCCCGGAGCGTACGACTTTGCCGCCCGCCCACGGGTGGCGGTTAACATTCAGGAAACGGCCGGGTCACCGGTTGGAAACGGGCCGTTCCTAGGGTGAGCCCGCCCCATTCGCACGCCGAGGAGGATGGATGTTCAACAACGCCGCCGAAGTGAAGCAGTTCATTCAGGACAACGATGTCAAGTTCATCGACGTCCGGTTCTGCGATCTCCCGGGCGTCATGCAGCACTTCTCCGTGCCCGCGGCGACCTTCGACCCGTCCGAGACCCTGATGTTCGACGGTTCGTCGATCCGCGGCTTCCAGGCCATCCACGAGTCCGACATGGCACTCGTCCCGGACCTGGCCACGGCCCGGCTCGACCCGTTCCGCAAGGAAAAGCACCTCAACATCAACTTCTTCATCCAGGACCCGGTCACCGGCGAGGCCTACAGCCGCGACCCGCGCAACGTCGCGAAGAAGGCCGAGGCGTACCTCGCCTCCTCCGGCATCGCCGACACCGCGTACTTCGGCCCCGAGGCCGAGTTCTACGTCTTCGACTCGGTGCGCTTCGACACCAGCGCCAACGCGTCGTACTACCACATCGACTCCGAGGCCGGCGCCTGGAACACCGGCTCCGCCGAGGGCGACGCGCGCGGCTACAAGGTCAAGTACAAGGGCGGCTACTTCCCGATCCCGCCCGTCGACCACTTCGCCGACCTGCGCGCCGAGATGTCGCTGGAACTGGCCGCGGCCGGGCTGGAGGTCGAGCGCCAGCACCACGAGGTGGGCACGGCCGGCCAGGCGGAGATCAACTACAAGTTCAACACGCTGCTGCACGCGGCCGACGACCTGATGCTGTTCAAGTACATCATCAAGAACGTCGCGTGGCGCAACGGCAAGACCGCCACCTTCATGCCGAAGCCGATCTTCGGCGACAACGGCTCGGGCATGCACGTCCACCAGTCGCTGTGGACCGACGGCTCACCGCTCTTCTACGACGAGCAGGGCTACGCCGGACTCTCCGACACCGCCCGCTACTACATCGGCGGCCTGCTCAAGCACGCCCCCTCGCTGCTCGCCTTCACCAATCCGTCGGTGAACTCCTACCACCGGCTGGTGCCCGGCTTCGAGGCGCCGGTCAACCTGGTGTACTCGCAGCGCAACCGCTCGGCCGCGATCCGGATCCCGATCACCGGGTCCAACGCCAAGGCCAAGCGCATCGAGTTCCGCGCGCCGGACCCGTCGTCCAACCCGTACCTCGCGTTCGCCGCGATGCTGATGGCCGGCCTCGACGGCGTCAAGAACAAGATCGAGCCGCTGCAGCCGGTCGACAAGGACCTGTACGAGCTGGCCCCCGAGGAGCACGCCAACGTGCCGCAGGTGCCGTCCTCGCTGCCGGCCGTACTGGAGGCCCTGGAGGCGGACCACGAGTACCTGCTCGCCGGCAACGTCTTCACGCCGGACCTGATCGAGACCTGGATCGACTTCAAGCGCACCAACGAGATCGCCCCGATCGCGCTGCGCCCGCACCCGCACGAGTTCGAGCTGTACTACGACCTGTAGGGGTACCTCTGACCTGCGGGAACGCAGGTCGGCCTCTCATCGTTTCCGCGGGTCAGCGCCTTGCTGACCTGCGGAAACATCCATGGGAAGGCCCGGCGTCAAAGGTTTGACGGCTCGCGGTGGGACATGAGAGTGCGCGGGGATCGAACTCAGCACAGGACCTCTCGGTGACCTGAGCCCCACAGCGCAACCTGCGCTCACGTGACGATGTGAACAGGCGCCGCCGGCGCTGGTCGAGGTGGGGAAGGACCACCTCGAACTCAGCTGCCGGCGACGCCTGTTGCCCTTCCGATGCGCTCACATCACACTATGAGCGACGCTGCGGGAGGCTACGGATCAAGACTCAGCCTCTGCTCAGGCCGGGACCAGCTGCCACTGCTGGTTGGCGCTGCCGGAGGCGGTCCACTGCACGACCTTGGCGCCGTCGCTGCCGTCCCAGCCGTAGTCGTCCGCAGCCAGCCCGCTGTCGAAGGCGACGACGGTGAAGTACCCGTCGGTGGTGGGCTTCAGGTACCACTGCTGGTTGGTGCCGCCGGTGGCGGTCCACTGCTGCAACTGCAGTCCGACGGTGCTGGAGTGCGCGTTGACATCGAGCAGCTTGCCGCTTCCGGTGTAGCTCAGGGTGTACGAGCCCCCGGGCGCGGCGTTGACGGTCCAGGCCGCGCCGCCGGTCTGCTGGACGGCCAACGCGCCGTCGGCCGTCGACCCGCCCGCCACGGCGAGCGGCTTGCCGCTGACGCGGTTGACGATGCGGTAGTCGGTGCCCGCCACGGGCTGGTTGTCGACGTCGAAGCGGTCGATGGTGACCCAGTTGCCCGTCGACGCGGCCTGGCGGCTACCGGTCACGCGCACACGGATCGTGTGGGTGCCGGAGGACAGCCGGGGGCTTGTCCACACCGCGGCATCGCCGGTGCGGGCCGCGGAGTACTCGTCGACGAGCACCTCGGTCCCGCCGTCGATGGAGACGGCCGCGATGCCGTGGCTCGGCGCGGTCACGGCGTGCAGCGTGACCGTGGTACCCGTGAAGCTCAGCGTCGCCGTGTCGCCGGTGACGTTGCTGTAGGAGTTGGTTCCGCTGTACGGGCCCGACTCGCCGGTGGTGTGACCCCAGCCGCCGGCGTAGGTCACCTTGGAGTCGGCGTCGTCCACCTTGGTCGAGCTGCCCAGGTTGAGGTACTCGACGGAGTCGGTGAACGTGGTGCTGCCCACCTTGGTGGTCGACAGGACGAGGTACACCCGCGAGCCGTTGGCCGGAGCGGTGAAGGAGATCTGCTGGGTGGTCCGGGAGCCCAGCGGGATGGTCAGGTTCGTGCTGCCGGAGCCGACCACCGTGCCGGTGGGGCTGTCGAGCCGCGCCGTCCACGAGAAGCCGACCGTGGTGTTGCTGAGGTCGTCGTTGAACACCGTGACGTTGCGGGTGACCGCACTGTTGTAGGGGTAGGAGTCCACCGAGTTCGGGAGCGGGAAGGTGCCGTTCGTGTCCGACGCGCCGGAGGCCGACCAGTAGGGCAGGTCGATCGCGGCGATCGGGTTGAAGGCTGCCTGTATCCGCTGGATCTGCGGGTTGCTCCAGGGGTCGGGCAGGTTGTCGGCGCCGTAGATGGGCCTGCCGCCCTCCTCCACGGTGAAGTCGGCGGTGCGTACGCCCGGCACGAAGCCGGTCCAGCCGGACAGCAGGGTGTACGGGCGCAGGTCGCTGGCGTCCTTGCCCCGCTTGGCGGCCGTCTCCGTGGCGAACCACTCGAAGCCCTGCTTGGTGTTGCACGCCGGCCAGACGTACTCGCCTTCACCGTCGGGGCGGCCGACGATCGACGGCAGGCTCTCGCCGTAGGTGCCGAGGCCGTCGAGGTAGTGCCCGAAGACGGCGAAGTTGCCGTAGGTCATCGTGGGGTACGGGTCGGCCGGTGCGCCGGGACCGGAGTCGACGCTGATCGGCCGGGTGCCGTCGGCGCCGTTGACGGCCGCGTACAGGTCCTTTTCGAACTGCTCGGAGTCGTAGCTGCCGAGGCCCGGTTCGTTGCTCTGGCTCCAGCGCACGACCGCCGGGTGGTTGCGGTCGCGCAGGGTCAGGGCGCGGGCGTGGTTGACCATGTTGTCGTGGCCGTTGACGAAGTCCTGGAGGTTGCTGGAGCCCCGGATCGCGGTCTCGTCGATGACCATCAGGCCCATCTCGTCGGCGACGTCGAGCATGTACGGGCTGCCGGGCTCCTGGTGGATGCGGACCACGTTGTAGTTGAGCCGCTGGTAGTTGTCCACCGTCTGCCGCCAGCCGCCGTTGCCCTGCGACGCCGGGAGGAAGCCGGGCAGGGTGTCGTAGGCGTCGCCCTTGCCACCGTTGTCGATCCGGTCGAAGTCGGCGCCCTGCAGGCTGTCACCGCGCAGGTTCACCCGAGTGCCGTTGAGGTAGTAGTACTCGCCGTTCTGGGTGGACTCGCGGAACCCGAACCGGTAGGTGGCGTCGCTGGTGCGGCCGTTGTCCGTGACCGCGTGCACCGCCAGGTCGTGCAACTGGGCACGGTAGCCCGACCGGTAGGGCACGTTCGGCCACCAGTAGGAGGTCGTACCGAGATTCCACGCGACCGGCCCGACGGTGACCTTCGCGGTCGAGTGGGCCGCCACGTTGACGGTGGCGCCGGGCAGTGTCGGGTAGCTGAACGACGTACCGTTGTCCGAGGCGAGCGACCCGGTCAGGGTCACCGACCGCGCGCTCGCGGAGGTGTTGGTGACGGACACGTCGTAGCTGAGCGTCCGGTTCGCCACGGAGGTGTGCACGAAGGTGTCACTGACGTACACCGCCGGGTACACCCGCAGGTACGCCGAGCGGTAGATCCCCTGGGGTACCGACTCCGCCCACTCGGCGGCGTCGGGAACGAGGTACGAGCCGTTCGGGTTCCTCAGGGCCTCGCGGCCCTTCACGTCCACACTGATCGTGTGCGTGGTGCCCGGGGCGGCATAGGCGCTGATGTCGAAGTTCGACGGGGTGAACGCCGTGGTCTGGGTCGCCACCACCCGGCCGTCCACCGACAGCGTCGCCTGGTGGTTCACCGCGCCGAACTCGATCCACACCGACTGCGGCTGTCCGGAATCCGGCACCGTGATGCTGCGCGAGTACACCGCCTCGCGCACGTCGGTGAACCCCTGCTTGTACCAACCGCCGCCGGGCACCGTGATCGAGGTCGCGCTCTTGCCCGCCGGGGTGAAGCTCCACGTCCCGGACAGGTCCACCGAAGCGGTCGCACCATTACCGGCGGTGAAGCCGTTGAGGTCCGATACCGACGCGACGGGAGCGGCGGGGAGGGACGACGATGCGGGCCGCGAGGCCGCCGCGACCGGAGCCGCGACCGCGGCGGCGAGCAGCGCCACCGTGATCCTGGAACACCACGAGGGGCCTGGCCTGCGGGGCGGCAGTATGCGTCGATGCATGTGAACATCTCCCGAGCATCAGTGATCTTGCGATTGTTAGCGCTAACAATTCGCCCCGCAGGTTTCCTCGATCGTCGGTGCCCAGCTGGTAGCGCGGCTGTCGGTGTGCGGATGGAAGGCTGCAGGCCGTGCGACGAGGCGAACAGGCCAATTCGGGACTGAGGTATCGCTGTTCGACCCGGGGGTGTGTGCAGAGAGCTCACCTGTGGCGCTGGCGATGAAAGTAGACCTTGTAGCTGTATGTCGTCAAGCACTGGTTACGCACAGGTTTCAGCTGGCAAAATGCTTCGCTGTCGTCACGCTCTGCGATCGCAGCCAGATCGACAGCCGTCTGGTGAGCCGGTACGGTCCGCCCGGACCGACGCTGTGTCAAGTCATACGAGCCAACGGTCTCCCCGGGGCCTGGGCCCGAAGCGGGCTCAGGCCCCCGGGAGGTGGCGGTCATCCGGCGGTCAGGGTGGTCCATTTCTGGTTGGAGCCGCCGTGGCAGTCCCACAGCTGGAGCTGCGTGCCGTCGGCCGTGGAGGAGCCCGGGACGTCGAGGCAGCGGCCGGAGGCGGGGTTGCGGTAGCCGCCGTTGTAGGGCTGCCAGACCTGGTTGGCGCCGCCGTGGCAGGCCCAGATCTGCGCCTTGGTGCCGTTGACCGTCCCCCCGCCCGCGGCGTCGAGGCACTTGCCCATGGCGCGGAGGGTGCCGTCGAGGTAGGCGGACCACTGCTGGTTGACGCCGCCGCTGCAGCCCCAGGTCTGCACGGCGGTCCCGTCGGCGGTGCCGGCGCCGTTGACATCCAGGCACTTGCCGGCGATGTCGGACTGCACGCGCGCGGCGGCGGGGGCCGGGTTCTTCAGCCACCCGGCGTTGTCCGCCGCCTGGATACCGCGGTGGAAGGCGTCGGCCATCTTCTGGTAGCCCGCGTCGTTGGGATGCAGGGCGTCGGCGAGGTCGGCCGTGGTCAGGCTGCTCATGTCCACGTACGCGACGTGCTTGCCCGCGGCCTGTGCCTCGCTCACGATCTGGGGGATGGCCTGGTTGTACGCGGCCCGGTACCGCTCCTCCGATCCGCTGGTGGACACGACGAGGGAGGCCACGAGGACCGTTGCGTCGGGGACGTCGGCGGTGATCTGGTTGACCAGCGACTTCAGCCGGGCGGCGGCCGTGGAGGGTTGGTAGTTTCCGTTGAGGTCGTTGGTGCCGATCTCCAGCGTCACGACGTTGGGCCGGTACCGGGTCAGCGGAGCGTCGGCGAGTGCGGCGATCTGGTCGATGCGGTATCCGGAGTGGCCCTCGTTGTCGGGATCCGACATCGAACCGCCCCGCAGCGTGCCGACGAAGTCCAGTGGATGGCCGTCCGTCGCGAGCTTGTCCCACAGCGGACCCCGGTAGCCGTTGCCCGTACTGCCTCCCACGCCCCAGGTTATCGAGTCGCCCAACGGCATGACCCGCAAGGGCGTGTTGGAGGCGGCGGAGGCGGGGGTCGCACCTGCCGTCACCCCGAGCGTGGCAGCGACGAGCGAGATCAGCGGTAGAACCCAGGACTTCTTCATGCAGGCGTCCTCTTCTGCGAGTGGGGGCTGGATCAACGGGGCTGATGAACCGTTCGTGTCAGCAGTTCGGCCGCCGTGCCGTCGGCCTCGGCAGCTGCCTGACGTACCGTCAGAACGGTATGGGGGGAGCCTCTTGTGCTGAGAGCGGATCGGCCTTCTCGATCGTCGGACCGTGATCGGTCCGCGCCGTCACCAGCCTGTCGGCAGGCCGGAGACGAACGAGGTGAGCCGGTCGGCGATGAGCCGGTCGTCATGGGCCGAGTAGTGCCAGTCGCAGCCGAGGAAGTCCAGGTCCGAGCCGTCGAGGGGCCAGTAACGCACCCCGCCGTCGCCGGCGTCGTTGCGAGCCTTGACCGTCTGCTGGACGAGGCCGGCGTACTGGCCGGCGCCGACCGCCACGAGGGTCGTCCCGGCTCCGTAGCGCGTGCGCAGCTTCTGGAGGAAGTCGCCGTAGGCGGTGCGGTAGCCGGCCGCGAGGCTGTCCGGCGTCCACGGCTCACCGGGGTTGACGGCGGTCGAGAAGTCGTTGGTGCCAAGGTTGACCACCACGACCTGAGGCCGCCAGGTGCCCGGGTTCTGCCAGACGTCGCCGGACACGTTCAGCAGGGCACGGTCGTAGAAGCTCCGGTACGTGACGTCCGGTGAGCCTCCGTTGAAGTTGCGCACCATACCGAGGCCGGAGTAGCCGTTGATCTGGTAGTCGGCGTCGAACTGCCGGGCGGTGAGGGCGCCGTAGCTCACGTCGGCGTTGGTGCTCCGCCGGAGCTGGTCCCCGGTGCAGCTGCGGGAGGTCGAGAGGTTGCCGTAGCCCACCGTGAGGGAGTCACCGATGAACTCGATCTGGCGGCTACGGGCAGCCGGCTTGCTCAGTACGGCACCGCCGGGCGCGGCGACGAAGCCTCCGAACGTGCCGGTGTCCCCCGGGGTGTCGTTGCGCTTGACGAGCCGGACGGTGTGCGTGCTGTTCGACAGGCCGTTGATCCAGTGCGTGGTGTCGCCCGGCGTCACGAGCGTGGCGACGGTGTTTCCGTCGATCTGGACGTCGTAGTCGGCAGCCGAGTCGTTGAGCACGACGCCCACGCCGGTGCCGCTGACCCTGCCCTCGAAGTACACGCCGGGCCAGCTGTACTGCACCGTACCGCCGGCGTCCTTGACCCGACCCGCGGTGTGCACCTGAGCCAACACCCCTGACACGCGGACCAGTTGCCACTGCTGATCGGCCCCGCCCCGGTCGGCGGACTGGACCACCTTGGCGCCGTCCGAGGTGGAGCCGTTGTCGACCTCGACGGCCTTGCCGCTGTTGCGGTTGATCAGCCGGACGTATCCGTCCGGCGAATCCGCCAACCGGAACTGCTGGTTGACGCTGCCCGCATCGCTCCACTGCACGATGTCCGCGCGGTCCACGGTGGAGAAGCCGTAGACGTCCAGCACCTTGCCCGAGTGCTGCGCCTTCAGCCGGTAGTAACCGTCACCCGAGTCGACGAACTGGAACCGCTGATTGGCGCCGTCGTGGCGGGCCCACTGCACGAGGGCCGCCCCGTCGGCAGTACTCGCGCCCGACACGTCGAGCGCCTTGCCGCTGCCACGGTTGACCAGCACGTACCACGCGCCGGTATCCACGGTGGCCGCCCGCGCCGTCCCGACGGCACCCAGCCCGGACAGCAGAGCCGCCAGCAGGGCGGTCACCGCGGTCAGCACCCCCGTACGCCTCCCGCGGCGGCGCCATCGCGGACTGAGTGTCATATGCATGCCATCCTCATGAGCGTGCTCCTCTTCACTGAATGTGCCCCGGGGACACGTAGCGTTCCGTTCACCGAGTGCGCCCCGGGGACACGCACCCCGAGCGGGTCCGGTTCGCTTGGCACGGATCGCGCCCCACGTCAGCGGCGGCGCTCCACCGCGGCGGCAGCGCTCCACCGCCTACAGCGCGGTGAAGCTCCACAGCAGGTTGGTGCTGCTGCCGTAGGTCCACTGCTTGGTGACCGACCCCGAGGTCACGCTGCCACCGCCGTCGAGGACCAGGCCGGTGGTGCGGTTGGCCATCGAGTAGGTGTCGCCGCCCCGGTGGGTGACCGTCCACTGCTGGTTGGTGCCACCGTTCCAGGCGGCCTGCTTGACTTCGGAGCCGTTGGCGGTGGCGCCCCAGCCGTCGGCGACCATGCCGTTCGTCCGGTTGACCAGCTTGTAGTAACCGCCTCCGAGGTCCACCGCCTGCCACTGCAGGTTCGAACTGCCGTCCCAGGTCCACTGCTTGAGGCTGGAGCCGGAGGCGACGTTGCCGCCGCTGTCCAGGGCGAGGCCGTCGGTGACGTTGGTGATCCGGAAGTACGTCGCCGGATTGAACTGCACCCGCAGCGAGGTGATCTGGTCGTTGTTGCCGGTGACCCGCAGGTCGGGGTTGGCGGCGGTGAAGGTCCAGGAGGCCCCCGTGAAGTTGTCCCCGGAGTAGCCGATCACCTGGTAGCCGGGGGCCGGCCGGACCGAGGAGAGGGAGCGCACGCCCAGCCCGGCCGCGGTCAGCGCGTCCGCGGTGTAGTCGCCGAGGGCGAGCGTGGCGGAGGCGCCGGTGTAGCCGACGTCCGCGAAGGCGATGGCACCGGCCGCGGGCCGCAGGCCCGGGATGGTGCCGGAGAAGGCGAGCTTCAGGACGTAGGCGTTGGCGGCGTACGGCGCCGTGGACGGCAGGGCGACCGTGAGGCCGGCGGCGTTCTGAGTGGGTGTGGGCAGGTCGATGTAGGTGCCGGCGGTGGTACCGAGGAGCTTCACCGAGGTCAGCGACGAGAGGTTGATCCGGTCCGCGCCGAGCGTCTTGATCGTCAGCGAACTCCCGGGCCAGCCGAGGACGGTGGCGTACAGGACGTTGTCGGCCTTGTTGCGGGTGAAGCGGATGTCCTGCGCGGTGCCGGCGTGGGGGGTGGTGAACGAGCCACCGCCCATCTTCGTCGGGCCCTCGCCGTACGCCGTCCAGGCGCGGGTGGAGTACACCGACTCGCCGAAGCGCTTCAGGTAGTCCCCCATGCCGAGCAGGATGTCCTTCTGCGCCTGGGGGATGGTGCCGTCGGCCATCGGCGCGATGTTCAGCAGCACGTTGCCGTTCTTGCTGACCCGGTCGATGAACGAGTGCAGCATCTCCTGGGTGCTGTAGTAGCCGATGCCCTGGGTGTAGCACCAGCTGGAGCTGGAGATGCTGTCGTCGGTCAGCCAGTACGGGGAAGTGGTGTCGCCCGGGCCGCCGCGCTCGTAGTCGAAGACCTCGCCCTTGCCGTTCATGCCGTCCTTGTAGGTGGCGACGACCTCCCGGCCCCAGCTGTTGGCCTGGTTGTAGTAGTACGACAGGAAGTTCAGGCGCTGCTTCTCGTCGACGCCGTCCAGCTTGAAGTCCTGCCACAGGATGTCGGGCTGGGAGCGGTCGATGACCTCCTTGAGCTTGTCGTACCAGAGCTGGTTCTCCGCAGCCGCACCCAGCTGTCCGTAGAGCTTCTTGAGGCTGGGGTCCGTCTGCGCCGGGACGTGCTCGTAGAAGCCGTTGTAGTGGTACGCGTGGTGCATGGCCACCAGCAGCTTCAGGCCCTTGGCGCGAATCGCCGTCGAGAAGATCTTCAGCAGGTCGAGCCCCGGGCCCTTGTTCACCGAGTTCCACTCGTTGACCTGGCTGTCCCACATGGAGAAGCCGTCGTGATGTTCGGCCACGGGCCCGGCGAACTTCGCGCCGGCGTCGACGAACAGCCGCACCCACTCGTCCGGGTCGAAGTTGCCACCGGCCGACTTCAGCTTCGGCGCGAACTTCACGGGGTTGCCCGCCAGGTCCTGCGCCCCGTTGATGAAGTTGTGGTACGGCCAGGCCGAGGGCTGGCCGTAGGTGGCGACGTGGTGCTTGTTGGCGTAGCTGTCGGCCTCGTACATGTTGCGCGGGTACCACTCGTTGTGGAAGGCGGGGACGCTGAAGGCGCCCCAGTGGAAGTAGATCCCGAACTTCGCGTCCTGGAACCACTCCGGCGCCGCCGGGTGCTGATCGACCGAGTTCCAGTCGGGCGTGTACGTGCTGGGCGCCGCCTGGGCGCCGCCGGCGCCGAGTAAGCCGCCGGCGAGGGCAGTCGTGGCCACGAAGGTCGCGCCGGCCAGGAACTGGCGCCTGTTGATCGAGCTCGACATGGACACATCCCTGATGCGGAAGGGGACAGGAGGGAATGGAGCGACGTACGAGTCGGCGCCGCTGCTGTGCCCGGGGCGCCGCCTGTTACGCATGAAGGTCGTTCATGTATCCATGGGATGTCAACAGGCGTGCAGGGATGAAAGCGCCCTGCAGACAAGCGAGTTGTTCGCTTTACTCCCATTTGGCAGACATTGAGGTCCCGCAAACATGGCATGTCTGACGGGTGCTCAGCATCCGGATCGTGCCATCGAGCAGCGAGAGTTGATGGGATGGATCCTTGATCCTCGACGCCGACTCAGTTCCCCTTCGGGACGCGAACTGGGGTTTCTTGGAGGAATCAGCGCGAAGCCTAGACAGCGGACCACAGCCAGACCTATAAACATCCCATCTCTACTGCACGGCGACACACCGCTGTCGTCGAGGTGCAACATCTCCCGCTACGGGACCAGCGTGAGGAAGCCCCTTCATGAGACTCCGGACCGCCCTCTGTGCCGCCTCCACCCTGTCCGCGCTGGCACTGCTCACCGCGTGCGGCAGCGGCTCCACCACCTCGGCGTCGTCGGGTGGCTCGCCGTTGATCGGCGTCGACTACCCCCGCTCCGACACCGACTTCTGGAACTCCTACATCAAGTACACACCCCAGTCCGCCAAGGACCTGGGCCTGCAGCTGAAGACCACCAACTCGCAGAGCGACGTCGCCAAACTCACCGCCAACGCGCAGGCGTTCATCAGCCAGGGCGTCAAGGGCATCGCGATGGCCCCGCAGGACACCGCCGCCATCGCCCCGACCCTCGCGCAGCTGGAGGCGAAGAAGATCCCCGTCGTCACCGTCGACACCCGCCCCGACACCGGCAGGGTCTACATGGTCGTACGGGCCGACAACCGCGCGTACGGCGAGAAGGCGTGCCAGTACCTCGGCGCCAAGCTCGGCGGCCAGGGCAAGGTCGTCATGCTCCAGGGCGACGTCGCCTCCATCAACGGCCGGGACCGCACCGACGCGTTCAACGAGTGCATGAAGAAGAACTTCCCGGACATCAAGGTGTTCGGTGAGGCCACCAACTGGGACGGGGCGGTCGCCGCGCAGAAGCTCCAGACGGACCTGACCGCCAACCCGGACATCAAGGGCGTCTACATGCAGTCCAGCTTCGCGCTCTCCGGCACCCTCCAGGTCCTCAAGCAGAAGGGCCTGCTGGTCGGTCCCGAGGACAAGAAGCACGTGTTCATCGTCTCCAACGACGGCATCCCCGAGGAGCTCAAGGACATCGCCGCCGGGCAGATCGACGCCACCGTCTCCCAGCCGGCCGACCTCTACGCCAAGTACTCCCTGTACTACCTGAAGGCCGCGATCGACGGGAAGACCTTCGAGCCCGGCAAGACCGACCACGACAGCACCATCATCAAGGTCCGCGACGGGCTGCTCGAGGACCAGCTCGCCGCTCCGCTGGTCACCGCCGACGGCGGCACCTACGGCGGCGTGCCCAGCCTCAAGAGCGACGACAAGTCCCTGTGGGGCAACAACGTCGGCTGATTCCCCCATCCGGCAGGCAACGGCTCACGAGAACAAGGCGGTTGAGATGAGCGACGGGGAGCGAGCAGTCAGCCCCGCGCCCGCCCCGGCGGGCGGCGGACCGGTCCCGGCGGACCCGCCTGTCGTCGAGGCGACGGGCATAGTCAAACGATTCGGTTCGACGGTGGCCCTGAACGGCGCCCGGATCACCATCAGGCCCGGCGAGACCCACGCGCTCGTCGGCCGCAACGGAGCCGGCAAGTCGACCCTGGTCTCCGTCCTCACCGGCCTTCAGACCCCCGACGAGGGCACGGTGACCTTCGGCGGCGAGCCGGCCCCCCGCGTCAGCGACCGCGACGCCTGGCGGCAACGCGTGGCCTGCGTCTACCAGAAGTCGACGATCATCCCCACGCTGACCGTCGCCGAGAACCTCTTCATCAACCGGCACGACCACGGACGCGGCCGGCTGATCAGCTGGCGGGCCACCCGGCGCCGCGCCCAGGACCTGCTGTCGACGTGGTCGGTGGACGTCGACCCGCAGACCGCCGCCGGTGAACTCACGGTCGAGCAGCGGCAGTTCGTCGAGATCGCCCGGGCGCTGTCCTTCGGGGCACGGTTCATCATCCTCGATGAGCCGACCGCCCAGCTCGACGGGGCCGCGATCAACCGTCTCTTCGACCGCATCCGCGACCTGCAACGCCAGGGCGTGACGTTCCTGTTCATCAGCCATCACCTCCAGGAGATCTACGAGATCTGCGACATGGTGACGGTCTTCCGCGACGCCCGGCACATCGTGACCGCGCCGGTCGCCGAACTCCCGCGCGCCGACCTGGTCGCCGCCATGACCGGCGAGGCGACGGCCGACCGGCGGGAGGAACGGCCGGGCACCCTCGACCCGGGCGCCACGGCCGCGTTGAGCATCCGCGCCCTGCGGGGCGACGCTTACGACGATGTCAGCTTCCAGGTGAGGGCCGGCGAGATCGTCGGGCTCGCGGGCGCCGCCGGCAGCGGGCGCACCGAGGTCGCCGAAACCGTCGTGGGGCTGCGGGCGGCAGCGGCGGGCGAGGTGGAGATCGCCGGCAACCGGCCCCGGCCGGGCAGCGTGCCCGCCGCGCTCGCCGCCGGCGCCGGCTTCGTCCCCCAGGACCGGCACCACCAGGGCTTCGTCCCCGACATGTCGATCGCGGACAACGCCACCCTGTCCGTGCCGAAACGGCTCGGCACGAACGGGTTCTTGAACCGCAGCCGCCGGGACCGGCTCGCCGAGGCCATGATCGAGAACCTCGCGATCAAGACCCCCGGCCCCGATCTGCCCGTCTCCGCGCTCTCCGGAGGCAACCAGCAGAAGGTCGTGATGGCCCGCGCCCTGGCGGACGACCCGCGTCTGCTGGTCCTGATCAACCCGACCGCGGGCGTGGACGTGCGCTCCAAGGAGTTCCTCCTCGGCAAGGTCGAGGAGACCGCGGACACCGGCACGGGCGTGCTCATCGCCTCCGACGAACTCGACGACCTGCGCATGTGCGACCGGGTCCTGGTGATGTTCCAGGGCCGAGTGACCTCAGAGATCGCCCGCGGCTGGCACGACCACGACCTCGTGGCCGCGATGGAAGGAGTGGACCTCAATGCCTGAAACCGTCCTCGCGGAGACGTCCGCCCCCAAGGCCGCCGGCTCTCCCGCCAACCGGACGGGCCTGTTCGGCGGCCGGATACCCCTGGCACGACTGCGCGATCTCGCGCTCGTCCCGGCCATCGTCGTCATCGCGATCGTCGGCCAGATCGTCAACCCGGTCTTCCTGCAGCCGGACAACCTCATCAACGTCCTGCAGACCATGTCCGAGATCGCCCTGCTGGTCCTCGCCCAGACGATGATCCTGATCGTCAAGAAGATGGATCTCTCCCTGGAGTCCACCATGGGCCTGGCGCCCGGCGTGGCGGCCTGGCTGGTGGTACCCACCGGCGTCGGGCACGGTCTCGGGCTCCTGCCGGGAGCATCGGCGGTCCTCGTCACCCTCGCCGTCGGCGCGCTCATCGGCGTCGTCAACGCCCTGCTGATCATCCGGTTCGGTCTCAACGGCTTCATCGTGACCCTCGGCATGCTGATCGTGCTGCGCGGTGTCCTCACCGGCATCTCCGGCGGCCAGACCTTCTTCCAACTGCCGCCGTCGATGCTCTACCTGGGCACCGCCCAGTGGTTCGGGATGCCGGCCTCCATCTGGATCTGCCTGGCCCTGTTCGCCGTCGCCGTCGTCGTCCTGGGCTGGACCAGCTTCGGGCGCTCGCTGTACGCCATCGGCGGCAATGTCGACGCCGCGAAGGCGGCCGGAATCCGCACCGACCGGGTGCTGTGGATCGTCATCGTCACCGGCAGTGTGCTCGCCGCCCTCGCCGGACTGATGCTGTCCGGACGCCTGGCCTCGGTCGCCTCCGCGCAGGGCAACGGCTACATCTTCACCGTCTTCGCCGCCGCCGTGATCGGCGGGATCAGCCTCAACGGCGGCAAGGGCACGATGTTCGGGGCGTTCAGCGGCATCCTGCTGCTCTTCATGATCCAGAACGTGCTCACCCTGGCGGGCGTCCCGGCCCAGTGGATCGGCGCTCTCAACGGCCTGATCATCCTGGTCGCCCTCAGCATCTCGCGCATCACGGGCGGCAAGGTCCAGGAGTGAACCGGGCGGCCGGCCCGACACCCTCCACCACCGCCCCACACCTCGTCGCACGGGCCCGAACCGCCCCTGTCCTCCCAGGAGTCGCCGCCATGTCAGCCTCCCCGTCCGCTGCCCGCATCACCGCCCTGGAGGTGCTGGACGTGCGTTTCCCGACGTCCGAGCACCTGGACGGGTCGGACGCGATGAACCCCGAACCCGACTACTCCGCCGCCTACGTCGTGCTGCGCACCGACGCCGGCGACGGGCTGGAGGGCCACGCCCTGGCCTTCACCACCGGACGCGGCAACGACGTGCAGGCCGCCGCCATCGCGGCACTCGCCCCGCACGTGGTCGGCCGCTCGGTCGAGGAGGTCTGCGGCGACCTCGGCGCGTTCTCCCGCTCCCTCATCCACGACCCCCAACTGCGGTGGCTCGGCCCGGAGAAGGGCGCCATCCACATGGCCACCGGCGCGGTCGTCAACGCCGCCTGGGACCTGACCGCCAAGCGGGCCGGCAAGCCCGTATGGCGCTTCCTCGGCGAGATGTCGCCGGAGGACCTCGTCGCACAGGTCGACTTCCGCTGGCTCAGCGACGCCCTCACCCCCGAGGAGGCCCTGGAGATCCTGCGCCGCGCCGAACCCGGCCGCCAACAGCGCATCGACGGCCTGCTCGACCGCGGCTACCCCGCCTACACCACCACCCCCGGCTGGCTCGGCTACTCCGACGAGAAGCTCGCCCGCCTGTCCCGCGAGGCCGTCGCCGACGGCTTCACCCAGATCAAGCTGAAGGTCGGCGCCTCCCTGGAGGACGACGTACGGCGCATGCACACCGCCCGGGAGGCGGTCGGCGACGACGTCCGCATCGCGGTGGACGCCAACCAGAGGTGGGACGTCCAGCCCGCGATCGACTGGATGCGCGCCCTGGCCCCCTACCACCCGTACTGGATCGAGGAGCCCACCTCCCCCGACGACATCCTCGGCCACGCCGCCGTGCGCAAGGCCGTCAGCCCCGTCAAGGTCGCCACCGGCGAGCACATCGCCAACCGCGTCGTCTTCAAGCAGCTCCTCCAGGCCGGCGCGGTCGACATCGTGCAGATCGACTCCGCGCGCGTCGGCGGGGTCAACGAGAACATCGCGATCCTGCTGCTCGCCGCCAAGTTCGGCGTGCCGGTCTGCCCGCACGCGGGCGGCGTGGGCCTGTGCGAGATGGTCCAGCACCTGTCGATGTTCGACTACGTCGCCGTCTGCGGCACCACCGAGGACCGCGTCATCGAGTACGTCGACCACCTCCACGAGCACTTCATCGACCCGGTCCGCGTCGCCGACGGCCACTACCTCGCGCCGACCCTGCCCGGACTGAGTGCCCAGATGCACCCCGAGTCCCTCAAGGAGTACTCCTACCCCGACGGCCCCGTCTGGTCCGCCCGTGTCTGACCTGCCACCCCTGGTCGACTCCCACCACCACGTGTGGGACCTGGACCGTCGCCCCCAGCCCTGGCTGGACGAGCCGGGCCACCAGCCGATCCGTCGTACGTACGGCGTCGACGACCTGCGCCTGGCCGCGACCCGCCCGATCGCCGGTCGGTGGTTGGCGAGCACCGTGCTCGTCCAGTGCGTGACCTCCGTCTCCGAGACCCGGGAGTTGCTGGCCCTGGCCGACCAGGACCCGCTGATCGGCGCCGTCGTCGGCTGGGCGGACCTCACCTCGCCCGCCATCGGTGACGTACTCGACGCCCTGCTCTCGGCACCCGACGGCGGGTACCTGCGGGCCCTGCGTCACGTCGTGCAGGGCGAGACGGACCCGGAGTGGCTGCAACGCCCCGACGTCGAACGGGGGTTGTCGGCGGTCCGGGATCGCGGGCTCGGCTACGACGTACTGGTCCGCAGCCACCAGCTCGACCAGGCGATCCGGCTCGCCGAACGCTTCCCGGACCTTCCCCAGGTGCTCGACCACGCGGGCAAGCCGTCCATCGCCGACGGCGAACTCGCCGACTGGGAAAGGAAGGTACGCGTTCTGGCCGACGGCTCCCAGGTGCGGTGCAAGGTCTCCGGGCTGATCACGGAGGCGGACCACGCGCGGTGGACGATCGACGACCTCCGGCCGGTGTGGGACGTGCTGCTCTCCGCCTTCGGCCCCGACCGGCTGATGTTCGGCTCGGACTGGCCGGTCTGCGTCCTCGCGGGCGGCTGGGACCGCTGGGCCGTCACCGTCGAGGAATTGCTGAACGACTGTTCCGAGAGCGAGAAGCAGGCGGTGCTCTCCGGTACGGCGACCGCCTTCTACCGCCTGCCCGACCCGAAGGAGAGGACGCTCCCGTGCTCCTGACCGAACTACTGCATCCCGGCATCCTCGAATCCCTCGCCGGCGCCGGCCACGGCGCCCGGGTGCTGCTCGCCGACGGCCACTACCCCGCGAGCACCGCCACCGGCGCGCACGCCAGAACCGTCCACCTCAACCTGGCCCCCGGACTGCTCGACGTCACCACCGTGCTCGACGTCCTGCTGCGCGCCCTGCCGGTCGAGGCGGCCCACGTGATGGTGCCGCCCGAGGGCGAACCGGAACCGCCCGCCATCGCCGAGTACCGCTCGATGCTGGCGACCCTGCCGGTCGACACGCTGGGCCGCTTCGAGTTCTACGAGGCCGCCCGCTCGCCCGACCTGGCGCTGGCAATCGTCACCGCCGACACCCGCACCTACGCCAACCTGCTGCTGACGATCGGCGTCCGCGCCGAAGGGACCCTGACGACACGATGACTCTCGCTGTGCGTTACACGGCTGCCCGGACTCTGGATACGGCCCCGGCCGAAGCCCGGCCTCCGGGCCCCGGCGAGGTGGAGTTGGCGCCCGCGTTCGTCGGGATCTGTGGCACCGACCTGCACATCTTCCACGGTGACATGGACGCCCGGGTGGCCGCGCCCGCCGTGCTGGGGCATGAGATGTCCGGGCGGGTGGTGCGTGTCGGTGCGGGTGTGGAGGGCTGGCAGGCGGGTGACGCGGTCACCGTGATGCCGCTGCGCTGGGACGGCACCTGCCCTGCCTGCCTGATGGGAAATCAACACGTCTGCCACAACCTGGACTTCCTCGGCATCGACTCCCCGGGCGCGATGCAGCAGCGCTGGACGGTACCGGCCTCGACGCTGGTGCGGCTGCCCGAATCGCTGCCGTTGGACCGGGCCGCGCTGGTCGAGCCCACCGCCGTCGCGGTGCACGATGTGGGCCGGGCCGGGGTGCGTGCCGGCGAGAGGGTCGTGGTGGTCGGTGGTGGTCCGGTCGGCCTTCTGATCGCACTGGTGGCGCGGGCTGCGGGCGCCGAGGTGCGGGTGGCTGAGCTGAGTGATCACCGACGGCTGCTGGCCGGGGAGTTGGGGATCACCGCCTGGGATCCGGCGAGTGACGACGTGTCGGCGCTGGTGCAGGAGTGGACCCAAGGCGCGGGCGCGGACGTGGCGTTCGAGGTGTCGGGTGCCGCGGGTGGTGTGGAGACGGCGGTCGACGTGCTGCGTGTGCGCGGGCGGCTCTGCCTGGTGGCGATCCACCCTCGCCCCCGCGAGGTGAACCTGCACCGGTTCTTCTGGCGTGAACTCACCCTGGTGGGAGCCAGGTTGTACGACCGCTCCGACTTCGAGCGCGCGGTGGCCCTGGTGGCCGACGGGACGGTTCCGGCGGAGCGGCTGATCAGCAAGGTCGTCCCGCTCACCGAGGCGCCCGCCGCGTTCGAGGCCCTGGAGGGCGGCGGCGACGTGATGAAGATCCTCGTCGACTGCGCCGACGACACTCGGGGAGCGACCGCATGAGCGCCTTCGACCTCACCGGCAGGCTCGCCGTCGTCACCGGCGCCCGGCGCGGCATCGGCCGGGCCATGGCCCGCGCACTCGCCGAGGCCGGCGCGGACGTCATCGGGGTCAGTGCCCGGTTGGAGGAGACCGGCAGCGACGTGGAGAAGGACGTCCTCGCCGCGGGCCGCACCTTCGAGGCCGTCCGTACCGACTTCGCCGACCCCGCGGCCGTCCGGGCCCTCGGTGCGGACCTGGCCGGGCGCGAGCGGCCGGTGGACATCCTGGTCAACAACGCGGGCACGATCCGCCGCACCCCGGCCGCCGAACACACCGACGCGGACTGGGACTTGGTGCTCCAGGTCAACCTCAGTGCGCAGTTCGCACTGACCCGGGCCGTCGGCGCGACGATGGTGGCACGCGGCCAGGGAAAGATCGTCTTCACGGCCTCGCTGCTCAGCTTCCAAGGCGGCGTCACCGTCCCCGGCTACACCGCCGCCAAGCACGGCGTCGCGGGACTGACCAAGGCGCTGGCCAACGAGTGGGCCCCGCACGGCGTGAACGTCAACGCGATCGCCCCCGGCTACATCGCCACCGACAACACCCGGGCGCTCCAGGACGACCCCGTGCGCAGCAAGGCCATCCTCGACCGCATCCCGGCCGGACGGTGGGGCGGCGCGGACGACCTCGCCGGCGCCACCGTGTTCCTCGCCTCGGACGCCGCCGCCTACGTCCACGGCGTCGTCCTTCCCGTCGACGGCGGCTGGCTCGGCCGATGACCGCCGACCTGGCCTCCGTGCTGGACGGAGCCCGCGTCATGCCGGTGCTGACCGTGCCCTCCGCCACGACCGCGGGCCCGCTGGCCGAAGCGCTCGCGGCGGGAGGCGCCCGGTGCGCCGAAGTCACCTTCCGCACCCCTGACGCCGAGCAGGTGCTCAGGACGATGGCCGCCCACGGCGGCCTCGTCGTCGGCGCCGGCACGGTGCTCACACCCGAGCAGGCGGAGCGGGCCGTGGCCGCCGGGGCCCGCTTCGTCGTCTCCCCCGGCTTCGACGAGGACGTCGTCGCCGGGTGCCGCGAGCTGGGAGTGCCCGTGCTGCCCGGCATCGCCTCCGCCACCGAGCTGATGCGCGCCCTGCGGGCCGGCCTCGACACCGTCAAGCTCTTCCCGGCCGAACCGCTCGGCGGCATCCCGATGCTGCGCGCCCTCGCCGCGCCCTTCCCCCGGGCACGGTTCGTGCCGACGGGCGGCATCGATGCTCCGCGCCTGCCGGCCTACCTCGCCGCCCCGGCCGTCCTCGCCGTGGGCGGCAGCTGGATGGCCACCGCCGCCCATCTGCGGCGGGGCGAGTACGAGGAGATCCGCCGGCTGACCGCCGAGGCCGTGCACGGGAGCGTGACATGACCGACGTGGTGGCCCTCGGCGAGGTGATGCTGCGCTTCGACCCCGGCGAGGGGCGCATCCGCACCGCCCGCACCTTCCAGGTCTGGGAGGGCGGCGGCGAGTACAACGTCGTCCGGGGACTGCGGCGCTGCTTCGGTCTGCGCACGGCCGTCGTCACCGCCCTGGCCGACAACCAGGTGGGCCGGCTCGTCGAGGACCTGATCCTGCAGGGCGGGGTCGAGACCTCGCTGATCCGCTGGGTACCCGGTGACGGCATCGGCCGCGGCGCGCGCAACGGTCTGAACTTCGTCGAACGCGGCTACGGCATCCGCGGCGCGGTGGGCGTCAGCGACCGCGCGGGCACGGCCGTCTCGCAGCTGCGCAAGGGGGACGTCGACTGGGACGCGGTCTTCTCCTCGGGACCGCGCCCGCGCTGGTTCCACACCGGCGGCGTCTTCGCCGGTCTGTCCGACACCACCGTGGACGTCGCGGACGAGGCCATGGCAGCCGCGCGACGGCACGGCGTGACGGTCTCCTACGACCCCAACTACCGCCCGAGCCTCTGGGCCGGCCGCGGCGGCCCGGAGGCCGCCCGCGAGGCCGACCTGCGGCTCGCCCGTCACGCCGATGTCGTGGTCGGCGCCCTGGGCCTGGCCGGACCCTGCCCAGGGGCGCTGCGGGTCGAGGCGGACGAGGTGCAGGACGCCCTCGCCGAGGTGGCCGGCCTCCTGCCCCGAGCCGAGGTGCTCGCGACGACCCTGAGGGAAGTGCCCTCCGCCGGGGTCAACGACTGGTCCTCGGCCGCCTGGTCGGCCCGTGCCGGGTTCGTCCGCGGCCCACAGATGGCCGGCCTGCAGGTCCTTGACCGCATCGGCTCCGGCGACGGCTTCGCGGCCGGCCTGATCTACGGACTGCTGACCACCGACAGTGAAGAGGACGGATCGGAGTGCGGTGCAGGGCCCGTGGCGGGCCTCGACGCCGCCGCACTGAGCCGCGCCCTGGCCTACGGCACCGCGCACGGCGCCCTCACCATGACCACTCCCGGCGACGTGTCCATGGCCTCACGCGCCGAGGTGGAGGCCCTCATGGCAGGCGGCTCGGCCGCCGTCAGAAGGTGACGGACCCCCGGGGCGGTCATGCCGCACCCGCTTCTGAGGGAGAACAGTTGACACACCGGAACATGGCGCGCCGGAAGGTCGGCGGCACCCCCGTCGAGCTCACCGAACTCGGCTTCGGGGCCTCCACCATCGGCAACCTCTACCGGGTCACCCCGGCCGCGGACGCGGCGGCCGCCGTCGACCAGGCCTGGGAGGCCGGCCTGCGGTACTTCGACACCGCACCGCACTACGGCCTCGGCCTCTCCGAACGCCGCCTGGGCGCCGCCCTACGAGGCCGCCCGCGCGACGAGTACGTCGTCTCCTCCAAGGTGGGCAGGCTGCTGGTGCCCAACGAGGAGCCCCGCGGCGTCGACGGCGAGGGCTTCGTCGTACGCGACGACCTGCGCCGCCAGTGGGACTTCAGCCGTGACGGCGTCCTGCGCTCCATCGAGGACACGCTGCAGCGCACCGGCCTGGACCGCCTGGACGTCGTCTACCTGCACGATCCGGACGAGCACTGGCGGCAGGCGGCCGACGAGGCCATGCCCGCGCTCGCGGAGCTGCGCGACCAGGGCGTGATCGGCGCGATCGGCGCCGGGATGAACCAGTCGGCCATGCTCGCCCGCTTCCTGCGCGAGACGGCGGCCGACGTGGTCATGCTCGCCGGCCGCTACACCCTCCTGGACCAGTCGGCGCTGGACGACGTCCTGCCCGCCGCGGCGGAACTCGGCAAGAGCGTGGTGGCCGTCGGCGTGTTCAATTCCGGCCTGCTCTCCCTCGACCAGCCCACCGCGGGCATGATGTACGACTACCGGGAGGCTCCCCCGGCTTTGGTGACCCGCGCCCTGGCGGTCGCCGAGGTCTGCGCGGCGCACGGTACGACGCTGCCCACAGCAGCCGTCGCCTTCCCGTACAGCCATCCCACTATCATCAACGTCACCCTTGGGATGCGGACCGCGGAAGAGGTCAGGCGGAACGTGGAACTCCACCATCAGCACATCCCCGAAGGTCTTTGGGACGATCTCCGCGCCCGAGGACTCATCAGGTCGGACGTGCCCGCGGCGAACGGGCCCGGAAGGAGTGCGCGGTGTCTCTGACGGACAAGGCCATCATGCGGATCCGGGAGCTGATCCTCAGCGGGGCGCTGCCACCGGGCTCGAAGCTCCCGCCGGAGCAGGAGCTGGCCGCCCAGCTCGGCCTCTCCCGCAACCTGGCCCGGGAGGCGGTGAAGGCGCTGGCCGTCGCCCGGGTCCTGGAGGTCCGGCGCGGCGACGGCACCTACGTGACCAGCCTGCAGCCGAGCCTGCTCCTGGAGGGGCTCGGCGGTGCGGTGGAACTGCTGCAGGGCGACTCGACCGCGCTGCAGGACCTCATGGAGACGCGGCGGCTCCTGGAACCGGTCGCCACCGCGCTGGCCGCCACCCGGATCTCCGACGAGCAGCTGGCCGAGGTCGAGCGGCACCTGGAGGCCATGCGCGAAGCCCGTGACGACGTGGAGCGGCTCAACGCTCACGACGCCGCCTTCCATCGCGCCATCATCACCGCCACGGGCAACGAGAGCCTGCTCACGCTCCTGGAGGGTATCTCCGGGCGTACCCTGCGCGCCCGCATCTGGCGCGGTCTGGTCGACATCCAGGCCTCGGACCGGACCCTCGCCGAGCACGAGGCGATCTTCCGGGCACTGTCCGCCCGCGACGCCTTCCTCAGCCAGGCCGCCGCGATGCTGCACGTCAGCAACACCGAGCTGTGGCTGAGGGACCACGTGCGGTCGGGAGAAGCCCTCCCGTGGGGCACGACCGCCGAGTAGTGAGGGGTGGGGCCGGCTGCCCGTCGGCCGACCGAGGGTCAGTCGACGGGGCAGGACGTCCGTCGGCCGGGGCCCCAACCTACCCACCCCAACCACTTGTTCAGTGGCCCGTTCGGCGCGGAGCGGCCGGGGTTCAGTGGTCGTTGAGGTAGACGTGTTCGCTTCCGAAATGCCCCACGGACGTGCCCAGCCAGATGGAGACCATGATGCTGACGTTCTCCGGAAGGTCGTACGCGCCCCCGTCGGAAGCACTGACGGTGGTACATGATCCGAGCCCGCCCGTGGCCGCGATGGTGTAGCGGGGGTTGTACTGGCCGGAGCCGCCTTGGACGAAGACTTCGACCCTGGGGGCCATCCCGTCGGCTGCCGAGTCGCAGACGGAGACGATGTCGCCGTGCTCCTCGACGTAGACCGTGCCGCCGTGATCGGCGTCCGAGGTCGTCCACGTGTGGTCCCAGCTGGTGCCGGGGTCGACGGTCGCAGATGCCGACGTCGCGCCGCCGAGTGCGCCGCCGGCGAGGAGAAGGGTGGCTGTGGTCAGGGCCGCGATCCTGTGGCGCATCATGTGACCTCCCTAGGGCTCGTCCGGACAGCCCGGCGAGTGCCAGCGAGTCTAGGGAGCCGGTCGCCGCACCGAGGAAGGTCGAGTGGACCTTTGCATTGCCTTGACTGGACACACACAAACCGCCTGCCGGCCGGCGACGGCAGCCGGTGTCGCGCGCGTTCCGGCCGGACCGACAGACGCTCGCCGGTGTCCTGTCCGGTCCGGGCCCCCGGCGGCTGCGCCGATGCCCGGCTCGGTGCTCGACGGGTCCGCGAGGGTCAGGCCCGGGCGGGCACGTCGGGGGCGGACTCGCGCACCGAGAGGCGGGTCGGCAGGATCAGCGGACTGGGGTCGTGTCCCTCGATGGCGCCCACCAGCATCCTGGCCATCTCCTGCCCCAGCGCCCGCACCGGCTGGTGCACGGTGGTCAGCGGCGGATTGGTGTGCCGGGCGCTCGCCAGGTCGTTGAAGCCGACCACCGCGACGTCCTCGGGCACCCGCAGCCCGTGCAGCCGCAGGGTGCGCAGTGCGCCGATCGCCATCGCGTCGGAGGCCGCGAACACGGCGTCGGGCGCGGGACGGCCGGCGAGCAGGCGCTCCATCGCCGCGGCTCCGCCCTCCTCGGTGAAGTCGCCGGCCTCGACGCCGAGCAGCGGGACACCGGCCAGCTTCAGGCCCTCGGTGAAGCCCTGCTCGCGGGTGACGGCGACCCTGGTGTCCACCTGCCCGGTGATCATGACGGGCCGCCGGCGCCCGCTGCGTACGAGGTGGTCGGCGGCCAGCCGGGCACCGCCCCGGTTGTCGGCGTCCACGTACCACCGGGGCTCGCCGGCGAGTGGCAGGCCGCCGAAGACGACCGGGAGGTCGGCCTCCTCGGCGAGGCGGCCCAGCGGGTCGTCGCCGCGCAGCGCCATCAGCATCACGCCGTCGGCCCGGCGGGAGCGCAGCAGGCGCTCGAACCGCTCCCGGCCGCGCGGGCTGTTGGCCAGCAGCAGGATCAGTTCCAGGTCGGTCTGCTCCAGCGCCGCGCTCACGCCGACGATCACCTCGGCGAAGAACGGGTCCGCGAACAGCCCCGGCTCGTCGCTGGAGACCGCCAGCACGACCGCGCCGACCCGGCGGGTGGCCAGCGCCTGTGCGCTCGGGTTGGGGACGAAGCCGAGCTCGCGCACCGCCCGTTCGACTGCCTCCCGCTTGGCCCGGCTGACGTGCGGCGCGTTGTTGATCGCCCGGGAGGCCGCCGTGCGCGACACACCGGCGCGCTGAGCCACCTCGTCGAGGGTCGGCATGCGCTTGGGCGTCGGCTCCATGGAAACGGCTGCTCCTCAGGCTCGCGGGCGGCGGACAGGGCCATGATTCCACGCGCCGGCCCGCTCCGGACCTGTGCGGGGGCGGCGCCTTCCGACCATCCGGCCTCCGAAATCTGGTAGCGCTTTCAGCGTACCCGTCCGCCTTCGGTGCCCCCAGCTGGCAAGGCGAAGATCGTTGAAGTGCCTGCTGCGCAAGCTATTGACAGGTTCCGTCGGCTGGCTCAATCATCCCAACGACGCGATCCGATTCGCGCTGAACTGGAAGCGCTTCCACTTCTCCGCCCCCACCCATCGGAGGAAGCACCATGCGCAAGTCCATCCGCACCGCATCCGCGCTGCTGGCCGGCGCCCTCACCGCCGGCCTCGCGCTGGTCGGCGCCGGCCCGGCGTACGCCGCCGACCCCACCACCATGACCAGCGGCTTCTACGTCGACCCCGACAACTCCGCCCTGCGCTGGGCCAACGCCAATCCCGGCGACGGCCGGGCCCAGGCGATCCGCTCCGCCATCGCCAACACCCCGGCGGCCCGCTGGTTCGGCAACTGGAGCGGGGACATCGGCACGGCCACCGGCGCCTACGTCGGCCGCGCCGACGCCTCCGACAAGCTGCCGATCCTGGTCGCCTACAACATCCCCAACCGGGACATCTGCGGAGGCCAGTCCGGCGGCGGCGCCGGCAGCCGCGCCGCGTACGACAGCTGGATCGCCGCCTTCGCGAGCGGCATCGGCAACCGCCCGGCCGTCGTCATCCTCGAACCCGACGCGCTCGGCGACCAGAGCTGCCTGACGCCCGCCCAGATCGCCGACCGCAACGCCATGCTGAAGAACGCCATCGCGCAGTTCAACGCCAAGGCCCCCAACACCTGGGTCTACCTCGACGCCGGGAACCCCGGCTGGATCGGCGCCCAGACCATGGCTCAGCACCTCGCCGCCGCCGGCGTCGGCGCAGCCCACGGCTTCTCGCTCAACGTCTCGAACTACTACCCCACCGGCGACAACACCAACTACGGCAACGCGGTCAACAGCGCCCTGAGCGCGTACGGCTACACCAAGCCGTTCGCGGTGGACACCAGCCGCAACGGCAACGGCTCCAACGGGCAGTGGTGCAACCCGAGCGGCCGCCGGATCGGCACGCCCACCCGGACCGGCGGCGGCGCCGAGATGCTGCTGTGGATCAAGATTCCCGGCGAGTCCGACGGCAACTGCGGCGTTGGAGCGGGCTCCTCGGCCGGCCAGTTCCTGCCGGAGGTCGCCTACAAGATGATCTACGGCTACTGATGCCCCGCCAGGCGGCCTCCGCCCGGACGAAGGCCGCCTGACGCGGCACCGGCTCCCCCGCCGCCCCGGGCCCGTGACACCGAACGCCCCGACCGAAGGAATCCCCGTGCGTATCCCCCTGCACCGCGCCGTCCTGCCCGCGAGCGCGCTCGCGCTGCTGGTCGCCGCCGCCCCGGCCGCCGCCGAGGCGCGCCCCGCGCCGGCCTCCCACACGCTCGCCCCGGACACCCGCTTCTACGTGGACCCCGACAGCGACGCGGCCCACCAGGCCTTCACCGACCTGCTCCACGGTGACTACGACGGCGCCACCGCCATGACGAAGCTGGCCAGTTGGCCCGAGGCCGCGTGGTTCACCGACGGCACACCGGACCAGGTCGAGTCCAGGGTGCGCACCCTGGTGCGGCGCGCCGAGCGCACCGGGACCGTCCCCGTGCTGGTCGCGTACAACATCCCGCTGCGCGACTGCTCCCAGTACTCCGCCGGCGGGGCGCAGTCCGACGCCGAGTACCGCGCGTGGATCGGCGCGTTCGCCCGGGGCCTGGGCCGCAGCAAGGCCGTGGTCGTGCTGGAGCCCGACGGGCTGGCCAACCTCCCCGCCGACTGCGCCCCCGGCGCCGACCCCACCGGCGAGCTGACCGCCGGCCGGATCGCCGACCTCAACCACGCGATCGACGTGCTGGAGCAGCAGCCGAACAGCGTGGTCTACCTGGACGCGGGCAACAGCCACTGGCACGGCGTCGGCGCGATCACCGAGCGCCTGACGCAGGCCGGGGTCGGCCGCGCCCAGGGCTTCTCGCTGAACGTCTCCAACTACTTCGCCACCGACCGGTCCACGCACTACGGCACCTGGATCTCGCAGTGCCTGTGGTTCGCCACCAAGGGCCCGGACTGGGCCAAGGGTCACCCCGACCGGTGCGCGAGCCAGTACTACTCCCCGTCCGCGCCGAACGACGGGCAGCCGGGAAACGCGGTGAATGCGGACGACCCGTCCACCTGGCACTGGACCGACCAGTGGTACCGGGAGAACGTCGGCACCCCGCCCGCCGCCGAGCTCACTCACTTCGTCGTCGACACCGGCCGCGCCGGCCGCGGCGGCTGGACCCCGCCGGCCGGCAAGTACAGCGGCGACCCGCAGACCTGGTGCAACGCGCCCGGGCGCGGGGTCGGCGACCGGCCGACCGTGAACACCGGCGTGCCGCTCGCCGACGCCTTCCTGTGGATCAAGACCGTCGGCCAGTCCGACGGCCAGTGCAACCGCAGCATCCCGGGCGGCACCGTCGACCCCGAGTACGGCGTCGTCGACCCGGCGGCCGGCGTCTGGTGGCCGGAGCAGGCCAAGTCCCTGGTGCGCGAAGCCAGTCCGGCCCTGGGCTTCAACACCGCCTGGCGCTGACCGGCGGCCGCCCCGGCGGGATCCCGGCGCCGGGGGAACCGGTCCACCCTCCAGGAGGGCAGGGCCGGTCCCCCGGCGCCGTCCGCTGCCGCGCGGACGGCGGGCCCGCACCCCGGACGGAGTGCGGGCCCTCGGCCGCTGATGGAACGTCATGCGGTGGCGCAGACAACTCCGTTGAGGGCGAACCGGGTGGGGAGCTGGGTGTTGCCGGTGTGGGTGGCCTGGTAGCCGAACGAGGTCGCGGCGCCGGGGGCCAGGGTGCCGTTGTAGCCGAGGTTCCCGGCGGTGACCTGGCCGCCGGCCGGGGTGATGGAGGCGTTCCAGGTGTTGGTCACGGTCTGGCCGGAGGGCAGGGTGAAGGCCAGGGCCCAGCCGTCGACCGTGGTCGAGCCGGTGTTGGTGACGGTGATGTCCGTGGTCAGGCCGGTGTTCCAGGTGTTGGCCGTGGCCGTCACCTTGCAGGAGGCGCCGCCCGGCGTAGGAGTGGGGGTCGGGGTGGGCGTAGGAGTCGGAGTGGGCGTCGGCGAGGGGCTGGGGGTGCTGCCGCCGAGGGCGTTGGCGGAGGCGGTGTAGGCGGGCTTCGGCTGGTAGCCGTTGTCGTACATGGTGGCGGCGCCCTCGCCGGGGAAGGTGCCCGGGATCCAGGAGTCCGCGTCGCCGACGCCCCACTGGGTGATGCCCACGCAGCCGGTGACGGCCAGGCAGGTGTTGATCACGGAGGCGTAGTCGCTCGCCTGCTTGGCGAGGTCGGCACCGGTCGCGGGGAGCTTGATGCGGTCGTCCAGCTCGGTGATCGCGACCTCGACTCCGAGTGCGGTGAACCGCTGGAGGTTGTCCTTCAGGGAGGAGGGGACCTGGCCGAGCACGAAGTGGGCCTGGAAGCCGACACCGTCCAGCGGGACGCCCTGGGACTTGAGCGACTTCACCAGGTTGTACATGGCGTCGCTCTTCGCGTTCAGACCCTCGATGTTGTAGTCGTTCAGGTAGAGCTTGGCGCCCGGGTCGGCGGCTCGGGCGGTGCGGAGCGCCTCGGCGACGTAGCCGGTGCCCATCGCCCGGTAGAAGGCGTCGGCCCGGAAGCTGCCGTCCTCGTTGAAGGGCTCGTTCACCACGTCCCACGCGTAGAGCCCGCCCTTGTAGTGGGCCATCGTGTTGGTGATGTGCCTCTGCATGGCGGGCTTCACCTGGTCGCCGGCCAGGCTGTTCACCCAGGACGGGAGCTGGTTGTGCCAGACCAGGGTGTGGCCGCGCACCTTCATCGAGTTGGTCCGGGCGAAGGAGACCAGCCGGTCGGCCGGGGCGAAGTTGAAGCTGCCCGGCGAGGGCTCGACGGTGTCCCACTTCATTTCGTTGCCGGGGGTGAGCATGCCGAACTGGCCGCCGGCGACGGCGGTGAGGGCGGGGTTGTTCAGGTCCCCCTGGGTGATGGCGGTACCGAAGTAGATGCCCTTCGCCTCGGCGAGCGAGCGCAGGGCGGTGCCCGCCGCGCCGGCCTGGCCGGTCGGCATCGCGGTGACGGCGGCCAGGGCGGCGATCGCGGTGACGGCGGCGGCGCCGAGGGCGCGCCCGGAGCGGGTGAGGTGGAGCGTCCGGAGTGACACCGGCGTGGTCCCTTCTCTGTGGGTGGCAAGAGACGGACGTGCGGTGGTGCGTGGAACGCTGAGGCTAGGGAGACCCGAAAGGACCGAAACTTTCGGAATCTCCGCCGATTCCAGCGGCGACCCTAGGGCCGGGCCGGCGCTCCGTCAACCGTCGGGGACGACTTTCGCGGCGGGGCGGTGCTGCTGCGCTCGACCAGGTTGGTGGCCAGGTCCACCCGCAGGGCGGCGGGCCGGGCGCCCCGGGCCAGGTCGATCACCAGGCGGGCGGCGACCTCGGCCATCTCGGTCAGCGGCTGGCGGACGGTGGTCAGCGGCGGGCCGACCCAGCGGGCCAGCGGCAGGTCGTCGAAGCCGACCACGCTGAGGTCCTCGGGGATGCGCAGCCCCAGCTCACGGGCGGCCTCGTAGAGCCCGAGGGCCTGGAGGTCGTTCCCGGCGAACACGGCGGTCGGCCGGTCGGGCAGGCTCAGCAGTTCCAGCCCGACCCGGTGGCCCGCCTCGTGGTGGAAGTCGCCCTCGCGGACCAGCTCGGGGTCGTACGCGAGGCCCGCCATGTCGAGGGCCGCCCGGTAACCGTCGGCCCGCGCCCGGCTGCACATCATCCGGCCCGGCCCGCCGATCAGGCCGATCCGGCGGTGGCCGAGGTCGACCAGGTGCCGGGTGGCGGCCAGGCCGCCGTCCCAGTTGGTGGCGCCGACGGCGGGCACCCCTTGGCCGGGGTCGCCGGCCGGGTCCATGACCACGAACGGGATGTCGCGGCCGGCCAGCTGGTCCCGCTGGGAGCGGTCCAGACCGGACAGGACCAGCAGGACGCCGGTGGGGCGGCGGGCGAGTACCCCGTCGACCCAGGACTGACCGGGGGTGAGCCGGCCGGCGGACTCGGAGAGCACGATGCTCAGACCCTCCTCGCGTGCCACGTTCTCGACGCCGCGGATCACCTCCGTCGCCCAGGAGCTCTCCAGCTCGTGGAAGACCAGGTCGAGCAGCGGGCTGGTCCGCGCACCGCCGCGCCGCCGGTAGCCGTGTCGGCGCAGCAGGTCCTCCACCCGCTCCCGGGTGGCGGGGGCGACGTCGGCCCGGCCGTTCAGGACCTTCGAAACAGTCGGGGCCGAGACTCCCGCCTCCCGCGCGATCTCGGCGAGCGTCGCGGCTCTGGTCACGAGGTCCTCCTGCACCGCCCTGTCGGGCGAATTCCGCTGCTGTGGCTGTCCGTACGGCACGGATGCTAGCCGGTCGACCGGTCGGACCGGATCCCGCCGGAACCCTTGACGGGCGAAGGGGGTGGCCCTAGGTTTCCCACAACATTCGGTAACTTCATCGCAACATTCGTACGAGGGGCAGAGTATGGGATCGAGATTCACCGCGATCGCTGCGGCCACCGCGCTCGTCCTGGGCATGACCGCGGCCTGCGGGTCGGGCGGCTCCTCCTCCGACGGGGGTGCCGGGACGATCCGCGTGCTGGTCTACGGCGACGCCACCAACAAGGTCGAGAAGCAGATCGTCGAGACCTTCAACCGGACCTCCAAGGTCAAGGTGGTGCTCGACACCGTCCCCGGCGCGGACTACCAGCAGAAGCTGCAGACCGTCATCAACACCCCGCAGGCCCCGGACGTCTTCTTCAACTGGGGCGGCGGATCCATCCAGCCGTTCGTCAAGGCCGGCCTGCTGCTCCCGCTGGACGACTTCATCGCCCAGGATCCGGGCCTGAAGGACAACTTCCTGCCGTCGGTGTTCAACTCGGCCGTAGTGGACGGCAAGCCGTACGGCATCCCGATGCGCGGCACCCAGCCGGTGCTGCTGTTCCACAACAAGAAGGTGCTGGCCGATGCCGGCCTGACCCCGCCGAAGACCTGGCCCGAACTGATCGCCGACGCCAAGACACTGAAGGCCAAGGGCATCACCCCGATCGCGCTCGGCGGCGCCGACCGGTGGCCCACCCTGATGTGGTTCGAGTACCTCTACGACCGGATCGCCGGGCCCGGCCTGCTCCAGAAGGCGGTGGGCGGCGACCGGGCCGCCTGGGCGAGCGAGGACAGCCGCAAGGCGCTGGCCACGCTCAGGGAACTCGTCGACACGGGCGCCTTCGGCACCAACTTCGACTCCGTCAAGTTCACCGACGGCGGCTCCCCGGCCCTGGTGGCCAAGGGCAAGGCCGCCTTCGAGCTGATGGGCTCCTGGTACTACTCCACCCAGCAGGACGGCAACCCGGACTTCGCCAAGTCGGGCCTCGGCTACACCGGCTTCCCCACCATCGACGGCGGCCAGGGCGACGCGGCCGACGTGGTCGGCAACACCAACAACTTCTACTCGGTGCTCAAGAAGTCCAAGCACCCGGAGGCCGCCGCCGCGTTCCTGAAGCTGATGTACTCCGAGGAGTTCGTCAAGGCCCAGCTCGCCGCCGGCAACCTGCCGACCACCGTCAACACCGTCGAGTACCTGGACACCGCGGCCAGTCCGGCGTACTCCAAGTACCAGTACGAGCTGGTCAAGGCCGCGCCGTCGTTCCAGCTCTCCTGGGACCAGGCCTACCCGCCGAGCGCGATAACCCCGCTCCAGACGGCCGTCCAGCAGTTCTTCAACGGCAAGCTCGACGCCGACGGCTTCATCAAGGCCATGCAGGCCTTGCCCACCGAGTGACGGCCGCCCCGAAGTCCGGCGCGGGGGTGACCCGCCCGGGCTTCGTCTGGGCGGCGCCCGCCGCCGTGTTCTTCACGCTCTTCGCGATCGTGCCGCTGCTCCTGGTCGCCGTGCTCTCCTTCACCCACTGGGACGGCATCACCGAGCCGCGCTTCAACGGCCTGGACAACTGGACCGCGCTGATCGACGACCCGGTGATGATCCAGTCGATCGGGACCACCCTGCTGCTCACCGTCCTCGGTGTGGTCCTCCAGACGCCGATCAGCATCCTGCTCGGCGTCTGGGCCGCCGGTCACCAGCGCAACCGGGCCGTGCTCTCGGCGATCTACTTCGTACCGCTGCTGCTGTCGGCGACCGCCGTGTCCGTGGTGTGGCGGGCCGTCCTGGACCCCAACTTCGGTGTCCCGTCCCAACTGACCTGGCTGTTCGGCGACGGCAACCTGCTCGGCAGCCGAGGCGGAGCGATCGCGGTACTCGCCTTCGTCGGCGTGTGGCAGTTCACCCCGCTGCACGCACTGATCTACCAGGGCGGCGCCCGGGCCATCCCGCAGGTGCTCTACCAGGCCGCGGCGATCGACGGGGCGGGCACCGTCCGGCAGTTCTTCCACATCACCCTGCCGCAGCTGCGCAACACCGCCATCACCTCGTCGGTGCTGATGGTGGTCGGCGGCCTCACCACCTTCGACACCGTGCTGATCCTGACCCAGGGCGGCCCCGGCACCGACACCACCGTCAGCGCCTTCTACATGTACCAGAAGGCCTTCAAGAGCTTCGACTTCGGAGGCGGATCGGCCATCGCCCTGGTCCTGGTGGCCGTCGCCACCCTGATCTCGCTGGCCGTGGTCAGGTTCACCGGCTACGACCGGATGCACGGGACGACGGAGGGCCTGTGATGCCGCGTCAACGACCCAACGTCCTGGCCGGACTGGGCTCCCTGATCTGGCTGCTGCTGGTCGGTCTGCCGCTGTACGTGCTGCTGCTCGCCACCGTCCGCACCCGCGCCGACTACTCCACCGAGGGCCCGCTCAGCCTGCCCGCGCAGTGGACCCTGCAGAACTACCTCACCGACCTCTCCAACGGCTTCGGGCAGGACTTCCTCAACACCCTGGCCGTCACCGCCAGCGTGGTCGCCATCGTGCTGCTGGTCGTCCCGCCGCTCGCCTACGCGATCGTGCGGGCCCGCGGCCGGGCGACCGGCTGGGTGTTCCGGATGTTCCTGCTCGGCCTGGCGATCCCCGCCCAGGCGGTGATCGTGCCGATGTTCTACCTGATCAGCAAGGCCGGGCTGTACGACCACCTGATCGGCGTCATCCTGCCGACCGCCGCCTTCTGCCTCCCGGTCTGCACCCTGGTGCTGACCGGCGCGATGCGCGACATCAGCCCCGAGCTCTACGAGGCGATGGCGATGGACGGCGCCTCCCCGGCCCGGGTCTTCCGGCAGCTGGTGCTGCCGCTGTCCAAGGGCGGCCTGTCCTCCGTCGTGGTGTTCGCCGCCCTCCAGGCGTGGAACGGCTTCCTGTTCCCGCTGATCCTCACCCAGTCCGACTCCACCAAGGTCGTCACCCTCGGCCTGTACGAGTTCCAGACCGAACACGGCGTCGACGTACCCGGTCTGCTCAGTGCCGTGGTGCTGTCCACGCTCCCCGTCTTCTTCGTCTACCTGTTCGCCCGTCGCGCCCTCGTCCAGGGCCTGACGGGCGTTGGAGGGAAATGAGCACCACCCACGACCCCGCGCCCGAGGAGACCCCCGCCTGGCGGGACACCACGCTCACCCCGGAGGCCAGGGCCGACGCCCTGATCGCCGCGATGACCCTGCGGGAGAAGACCGCCCAGCTGATCGGCGTCTGGGTCGCCGCCGGGGAGGGGGGCGACGAAGTCGCCCCGTACCAGCACGAGATGGAGGAGCCGCCCGAACTCGATGCGCTACTCCCGCACGGGCTCGGCCAGTTGACCAGACCGTTCGGCACCGCGCCGGTCGATCCGGCGCTCGGCGCGCTCTCGCTGCTGCGGACCCAGCGCCGGATCGCGGCCGCCAACCGGTTCGGCATCCCCGCCCTGGCCCACGAGGAGTGCCTGGCCGGCTTCGCCGCCTGGGGCGCCACCGCCTACCCGGTGCCGCTGTCCTGGGGCGCCACCTTCAATCCGGAACTGGTGCGGGCGATGGCCACCGCGATCGGCCGCGACCTGCGGGCCGTCGGCGTGCACCAGGGCCTCGCGCCGGTCCTCGACGTGGTGCGCGACGCCCGGTGGGGACGGGTCGAGGAGACCATCGGCGAGGACCCGTACCTGGTGGGCACGGTCGCCACCGCCTACGTCCAGGGCCTGGAGTCCGCCGGGGTCGTCGCCACCCTCAAGCACTTCGCCGGGTACTCCGCCTCCCGCGCCGGACGCAACCTCGCCCCCGTCTCGATGGGCCCGCGCGAACGCGCCGACGTCATCCTGCCACCGTTCGAGATGGCCGTTCGCGAGGGCCGGCCCCGCTCGGTCATGCACGCCTACACCGACACCGACGGCATGCCCTCCGCCGCCGACGAGGCCCTGCTCACCGGCCTGCTCCGGGACACCTGGGGCTTCGCCGGCACGCTGGTCGCCGACTACTTCGGCATCGCCTTCCTCAAGGCCCTGCACGGCGTCGCCGAGGACTGGTCCGACGCCGCCGCGCTGGCCCTCGGCAGCGGCGTGGACGTCGAACTGCCGACCGTGAAGACCTTCGGGCAGCCCCTGCTCGACGCCGTCGCCGCCGGGACCGTCCCGGAGCGGCTGATCGACCGGGCGCTGCACCGGGTGCTCGTCCAGAAGGCCCAGCTCGGGCTGCTGGACCCGGGTTGGGACCCGGTGCCCGACGTCCTCGCCGACACCGACCTGAGCGACCCGGAGGCCCTGCGCGGCCTGGTCGACCTCGACCAGCCCGCCAACCGCGCGCTCGCCGCCGAACTCGCCGAGCAGGCCGTGGTCCTGGTGCGCAACGACGGCCTGCTGCCGCTGCACCGACCCGCCCGGATCGCGCTGATCGGGCCCAACGCCGACGAACCCACCGCCGTGCTCGGCTGCTACTCCTTTCCGGTGCACGTCGGCAGCCAGCACCCGAAGATGCCGCTCGGCATCGAACTCCCCACCCTGCGCGAGGCGTTGGCCGCCGAGTTCACCGGCAGCGAGCTCTGGACGGTCGACGGGGTGAGCGTGGACGGGGAGGACGCGAGCGGGATCGCCGAGGCCGTCCGGGTCGCGCGGCAGGCCGACGTGGTGGTGCTGGCCCTCGGCGACCGGGCCGGGCTGTTCGGCCGGGGCACCAGCGGCGAGGGCTGCGACGCCGAGTCGCTCGACCTGCCGGGGCGACAGCGCGAGTTGCTCGACGCGCTGCTCGACTGCGGCACTCCGCTCGTGGTCACGCTACTGGCCGGGCGGCCGTACGCACTGGGGCGCGCGGTGACCGAGGCCGGGGCCATCGTGCAGTGCTTCTTCCCCGGCGAGGCCGGCACCCAGGCGCTGGCCGGTGTGCTGAGCGGGCGGGTCAACCCCTCGGGACGGCTGCCGGTCAGCATCCCCGCGCACCCGGGCGCCCAGCCCTCGACCTACCTCGCCGCGCGGCTCGCCCAGGCGAGCGGTGTCTCCAGCACCGACCCGACGCCCGCGTTCGGCTTCGGACACGGGCTCGGCTACGACGAGTTCAGCTGGTCCGGGCTGGTGCCGGAGACCGTCGAGGCCGGTACCGACGGCGAGTTCCGACTCGCCTTCGAGCTGCGCAACGCCGGGGACCGGGCGGGCAGCGAGGTCGTGCAGCTCTACCTGCACGACCCGGTGGCGAGCGTCGTGCAGCCGGTACAGCGGCTGGTCGGCTACCGGCGGATCGAGCTGGCGGCCGGCGCCGGGTGCCGCGTGAGCCTGACGCTCCCCGCCGACCTGGCCTCCTTCACCGGCCGCGAGGGCCACCGGATCGTCGAACCGGGCGGGTTGGAGCTTCGGATCTCCGCCTCCAGCACCGACGCGCGCTTCACCGTGCCGCTCAGCCTCACCGGCCCGGTCCGCCCGCTCGACCACACCCGCCGCCTCCATCCGACCTTCGCCCTCCGGGAGTTGTGAGGACCACGCGGCAGCGGACGGGGGCGGGCGAGCCGGGTACCGCCGCACCGGCGACGGCCCGCGCCGCCGACCGTCGGGACGGTCGGCGGCGCGGCGTTCCCGGGCGGGTCGGCGGGTGCCGTTGGTATGGGTCAACAGACCTATTCGGTAGGTGAGTTCGACGTACGGGGCCTGCCAGGGGGTGGCGGGAGACCGGGTCGGTGGTCCACCGCCCTGTCGCCGCCGGAGACGGAAAGGTTGCCGAGGCTCCCGGATCAGGAAGCGCCCCGCGGGAGGCCGGGCACCGGAACCGGCGCCCCCTGGGCGGGCGGGGCGGCACGGATGCCGCGTGGGGACGTGCCGAGTTCGCGGCGGCAGGCCTTGTTGAAGGCCTGGAGGTCGGGAATGCCGACCGAGGCGGCGACGGCGGGGATGGAGAGTGTGGTGGCGCGCAGGAAGTGGCGGGCCCGCTCCATCCGCCGGGCCCGGATGTAGCCCACCACCGTATCCCCCGTGGCGGCCCGGAACAGCCGGGTCAGGTGGTTGTGGGAGATGCCCACCGCCTTCGCGATCTCCGGCACCGTCAGGGGTCCCGTCAGCCGCGCCTCGATCAGGGCCACTGCGGCCGCCACGGCAGGATGGACGGCTCGCGCGGTCCGCTCCCCTGGCGGGGTCAGCCGGGCGACCCGCCACAGGGCCCCCCACACTTCGGCCACGGCCCGCGCCGGCGTGTGCGGCCAGGAGGCCAGCGCCTGCTGCAACTGTGCCGTGAGCAAGGCAAGTTCGGGACCAGCCTGCTGGATCACCGGGATGCTCGTGGGCGCTCCCCCGGCGCCCAGACGGAGGTGGACGTAGAGGTGCTGGGAGCGGCCCCGGTAGCGGTAACGGACCTCGGCCCCGGGCGGTACGAGGCTGACCCGCCCCGGACGGATCGCGTGCTCGGTGCCGTCGACCGTCAAGTCGGCCTCGTAGCCGTACAGATGGAGCTGCCAGAGGTCGGGCAGCGAGAACACGTCCACCTGGCCGGCCGGTCCGTGCGCGCCGATTCCGACGGCCGCGAGAGTCGGGGGCTCGTCGAGGTGGGCGATGACCGTGCGCATGGTCACGTGTCTACCACAGCCCCCGCGACCCCTTCCAGGGCCACGATCCTCGATCCGCTTCCGCGGGGCGGGGTGGTGAGAATCGACCAGTAGTGAGTGAACGCGGCCCACCCGGCAGGGCGGCGGGCGGTCCTAGCGTGGCCGTCATGGAGAAGAGGCAGGAACTGCTCAACTCGGTCCAGATGGCGCGCTTCGTCGCGCGCGGGTCGCTGCGGCTGGACGCGGTGGTCCCGACGGAGCTGAACGCCGAGGGCCTGACGGTACTGGCGGACGGCGTACCGCCGGTGCCGTACGGGACGCCGGTGTCCACGGCGTACCCGGAAGGCTCCTTCGTCCGAAGGCTGCTGGAACTGCCGCAGGTCGCAGGGGCACTGCGCAGCCTGGTGGGCCCCGATCCGTGGGTGGACCACCACGCCGTGCACACCCGCGAGCCGCACGGCGGCGACGCCCAGCCATTGCACGGGGACGCCATCATCGACGTCCGGCCGGACGCCTTCGACGTCCAACTGATGTACTACCCGCAGGCGGTGACACTGGAGATGGGTGGCACGCTCAGCGTTCCGGGCAGCCATCTCCGCCGGACCAACGAGTCGGACACCGGCCGCTACCAGAACCTGCGCGGCCAGGACCGGCTGGTCTGCCCGGCCGGGACGGTGGCGTTTCTGCACCACGGCCTCTGGCACGGAGGCCGGCGCAACGACAGCGACACGATGCGCTACATGTTCAAGATCCGCTTCAATCCGAGGGTGCGCCAACAACGGCTCTGGGACACCACGGATCTCCACGACCCGCGGGTGAACGCGGAGTTGGACACGGTGTTCCCGTGGTACGAGGGGGCGACCGGCCGGCTGGAGCGGTACAACCGCATCCTGCTGTGGCGGTCGCTGACCGGCGACGACGGCTACGACCTCGACCACTGGGTGACCAGGGTGTCCAACCGCCCCAAGGAGCAGGCGATATGACGTCACAGTCGGCCCGGCAGCAGGTGCTGGTGCTCTACCTGTCCAGCTCGGCGTTGGACTCCCACGTCGTCGGCTGGTCGCGGTACGACGGCACCGGCCGCACCTCACCCACCACCGGCGACAGCGACGAGCCGCCGTACGAAACGGGGGTGGCGGCGCTCCGGGACGGCTGGCGGCTGTTCCAGGCCGCCCAGCTGATCCCGCCGTACCCGGGCCACGAGTACGACGTCTCCTTCCTCAAGCACGAGTTCTTCTTCGAGCGGATCGTCGAGCCCTGACCGCGGCGCGGCGGGCAGCCCCGGCGGGCGCGGGCGATGGGGAGCGCGGCGGGGCCGGAGCCGACGGTGACGATCTCGCGCACGTCGCCGTGCCACCCCGCCGGTCCGGGCGGTGTCGGCCCCGGAGTGGTCAACTACCCCCGCACGGACTTGGCGTCGATCTCGGCGATCAGGTTCTCGATGAGGCCCTTGATCTCGTCGCGGATCGGGCGGACGGCCTCGACGCCCTGACCGGCCGGGTCCGCCAGCTTCCAGTCGAGGTACTCCTTGCCGGGGAAGTACGGGCAGGCGTCCCCGCAGCCCATGGTGATCACGTAGTCCGACGCCCGCACGGCCTCGGTGGTGAGGACCTTCGGCCGCTGGTCCGAGATGTCGATGCCCAGCTCGGCCATCGCCGCGACCGCGGCCGGGTTGATCCGGTCACCGGGGACCGAGCCGGCCGAGCGGACCTCGACCCGGTCGCCCGCGAGGTGGCGCAGGAAGCCCGCGGCCATCTGCGAGCGGCCGGCGTTGTGGATGCAGACGAACAGGACGGAGGCGGCGGGGGCGGTGGTCATCGTGGTCCCTTCGGTTGTGCGGGGCGGGCGCGTCCGGGTGTGGTCCGGGCGCGGGAGGCGGCGGGTCACCTCGCCCCGGTGGTGAGGCCGGCCAGGGGGGCTGAACGCGGAGCCGGTCCGGTCGCGGATCGCGCGCACCCGCTCGACCGGGGCGCCGCGCGGGGTGCCCGGCGGCGGCCGGAAAGGAGGGGCTCGCCTGCGCGGGCCGACCCGGGTAACGTATCAGCCCATGGTGACCTCAGTCGACAGTGATGTGTTGAAAGCCCTGGCCGACCCGCTCCGGATGCGGATCGTCGCGCTCCTCTCCAGGGAGGCACTGTGCACGACCCACCTGGCGGAGGAGACCGGCGCCAAGCAGACCAACCTGTCGAACCACCTGAGGATCCTGCGCGAGGCAGGGCTCGTGGACACCGAGCCCTGCGGGCGCTTCACGTACTACTCGCTCCGCCCCGAAGCCCTGGAGGCCCTGTCGGCGGAGTTCGCCGCGCTGGCCTCCGCAGCGCGGCTGACCGCCGAGGCCGGCGTCAGACGGTCCTGCTGAACCACTCCCGCCCCACCCTGGCGGCCTGCCCCACCCCGCACGAGGAGCACATCTGTTGAGCGCCACAGCCGAGGCCGAGCCCGAGACCACCGAGGCCGGACCACTGACCGCCGAGCCCCCGGCAACGCCCCTGCTGAACCGGGTGACGGCCGAACTGGTCGGCACCGCAGCCCTGGTGGCCGTCGTCGTCGGCTCCGGCATCCAGGCCACCGAACTGAGCCGGGACGTCGGCCTCCAGCTGCTGGCCAACTCGCTGGCCACCGTCTTCGGCCTCGGTGTGCTGATCCTGCTGCTCGGCCCCGTCTCCGGCGCACACTTCAACCCCGTCGTCACGCTGGCCGAGTGGTGGAACGGCCGCAAGGACCCGCACGGCCTGACGCTCCGCGAGGCCGCCGCCTACATCCCGGCGCAGATCGCCGGCGCCATCGGCGGCGCGGTCCTGGCGGACGCCATGTTCGGCCGGGCACTCGTGGAGTGGTCCACGCACGACCGCTCCGCCGGGCACCTGTTGCTCGGCGAGATCGTCGCCACCGCCGGCCTGGTCCTGCTGATCTTCGGCCTCGCCAAGACCGGCCAGCTGCGCTTCGCCCCCGCCGCGGTCGCCTCCTACATCGGCGCCGCCTACTGGTTCACCTCCTCCACCTCCTTCGCCAACCCCGCCGTCACCATCGGCCGCGCGTTCACCGACACCTTCGCCGGGATCGCCCCCGCCTCGGTACCCGGCTTCATCGGCGTACAGCTGGTGGGTGGCGCACTGGGGCTCGCGCTGGTCGCGCTGATCTTCGACCAGCGCCGCCGCACGGCCGGTACGAGGTGAACGAGGTCCGGCGCGCTCAGGTGCTGGCGCTCGGGGCGATGCCGGCGGCCCAGGGTCAGTCGACGGCCGGGCTGCGACGTTCGATCAGCAGGACGTCGCGCCAGGCGCCACGCTGGCGGGCGACGCGCTCGCGGGTACCGATGACCCGGAACCCGGCCCTGGCGTGAACGGCGAGGCTGGCGGCGTTCTCGGGGAACACCCCGGACTGGATCGTCCAGATCCCGGCCGCCTCGGTGGAGTCGATCAGCGCCTCCAGCAGAGCACGTGCGACCCCGAGACCGCGGGCCTCGGGATGGACGTAGACGGAGTGCTCCACGACGCCGGCGTAAGCGGGCCGAGCGGAAACGGCGCCGACCGCGACCCACCCCAGCACCTCGCCACCGGCGCCCAGGGCGACGTGCCGGTGGCCGGGCAGCCGGGCGGCGTCGAACGCCTCCCAGGAGGGTGCGGCGGTCTCGAAGGTGGCGTTGCCCTCGTCGATTCCCGCCTGGTAGATCGCCAGGACCGGCCGGGCGTGACCGTGCTCCATCGGGGCGACGGTGAGCGTGGGACGCGGCGCCGTGTGCTCCATGGCCGCGGTCAGCGGTTCAGGTCGAGCAGGGCGGACATGCCCGCGAGCACGGACGGCGCCACCTTGTAGTAGACCCAGGTGCCCCGGCGCTCACTGGTCAGCAACCCGGCTTCCCGCAGCTTCTTCAGGTGGTGGGAGACGGTCGGCTGGGAGACGCCGACGTCCTGGATGTCGCACACGCACGCCTCCCCTCCCTCGTGCGAGGCGACCTTGGAGAACAGCCTCAGCCGCACCGGATCGCCCAGGGCCTTGAACATCGCCGCCGTCCGCACCGAGTCCTCCACCGACAGCTCGGCCGAGGCGAGCGGCGCGCAGCACGGCACCGCCTCGGGCTCCAGCAGGGCCACCTCAGGATTCGACATGTGTCTATGTTGACAGCCATCTATTCGAGTGGCAAGGTCGGGACCGTCATCACATCGACGTTCGTCGAATCAGCTGGGTGGTCGCAGCCACCCGGCCCGCCTCGAAGGGGACCAGCGCCATGTCCGAAGACCACGACCTGCCCGTCCTCGTCATCGGCGCCGGCCCGATCGGCCTGGCCGCCGCCGCGCACCTGATCGAGCGGGGCATCGAACCGCTCGTGCTGGAAGCAGGCCCCTCGGCGGGGGCCGCGGTGCGCGAGTGGAGCCACGTGCGGCTGTTCTCCCCGTGGGCCGAGGTGGTCGACGCGGCCGCCGAGAAGCTGCTCGCCCCCACCGGGTGGGTCCGCCCGGACGGCACGGCCTACCCCTCCGGTGGCGACTGGGCCGAGCGGTACCTGCAGCCGCTCGCCGACGTCCTGGGCGGGCGCGTGCGCTACGGCGCCCGGGTCGGTGGCGTCGCCCGCGCGGGGCGTGACCGCATCGTCGACTCCGGCCGGGCCGAGCAGCCGTTCACCGTCCATGTCACCACCGCCGACGGGGGCGAGGAGCGCATCAGGGCCCGCGCGGTCATCGACGCCTCCGGTACCTGGTCCACCCCCAACCCGCTCGGCTCCGACGGCCTGCCCGCGCTCGGGGAGCGCACCCACACCGAGCGGATCTCCTACCGCGTCCCGGACCTCAAGGACGCCGCCGTACGGGCCCGGTACGCGGGCAGGCGCACCGCTGTGGTCGGCGCCGGCGCCTCCGCGTTCACCGCCCTCGCCGGACTTGCCGACCTCGCCGCCGAGGAGGCCGGCACCCACGCGGTGTGGGTCCTCCGACGGGGCATCGGCTCCGCCACGTTCGGCGGCGGCGAGGCCGACGAGCTGCCCGCCCGCGGTGCGCTCGGCCTGCGGGCCAAGGCCGCCGTCGACGCCGGGCACGCCACCGCGCTCACCGGATTCCGCACCAGCGCCGTCGAGCGGGACGGCGACCGGGTGGTCCTCGTCTCCGAGGACGGCCGCCGCAGTGAGCCCCTGGACGAGGTGGTCGTCCTCACCGGCCTTCGCCCCGACCTGTCGTTCCTCTCCGAGGTCCGCCTCGGTCTCGACGAACGCCTCCAGGCGCCGGTGGAGCTGGCGCCGCTGATCGACCCCAACCAGCACTCCTGCGGCACCGTCTACCCGCACGGCGCCAAGGAGCTCGCCCACCCCGAGAGCGGCGTGTACCTGGTGGGCATGAAGTCCTACGGGCGTGCGCCCACCTTCCTCGCCATGACCGGCTACGAGCAGGTCCGCTCCGTCGCCGCCCACCTCGCGGGCGACCACGAGGCCGCGGCCCGCGTCGAGCTGACCCTTCCCGAGACCGGGGTGTGCGGCGGCGCCGGACTCTTCGACGAGCCCGAAGCCGGGCAGGCCGGCGGTGGCTGCTGCGCGGTACCCGCCGCACCCGAGGTGCTGAGCATCGGCCTGGGAGCGCCCGCCGGGTCCTCGACCGGCTGCTGACCGGCGCCCACCGTCCGCCGTACGGCCGGGCCAGCAGCGGCATCCAGCCGTCCGCGGCTCCGCCGTCGCCACCGGACCGGAGGGCCGCCTTCCCGATCTCGGAAGCGGAATCGAGGGCCGCCGAGCCGGAGTCCTCGGCGGCGCGGCCCCACGATCGCCGTACGGCCGCGGGGGGGGGGGCCGCGGCGCGGCCGCGGGGGGGCCGGGCCAGCCGCGGGGGCAGGCCGGGAGGGAAGCGGGGTGGGTGGGC